>NZ_JAMPSX010000037.1:0-32305 GCF_028484875.1 Providencia sp. PROV032 | reverse complement strand
CCCTTTATTTAATGAGATGGTCACTCCCTCCTTCCCGGTACTATGCTGAGGACAGGCTTTCATTCGGAGAACTATCATGGAAAACATTGCGCTCATTGGTATCGATCTGGGTAAAAACTCTTTCCATATTCATTGCCAGGATCGTCGCGGGAAGGCTGTTTACCGTAAAAAATTTACCCGGCCAAAGTTGATCGAATTTTTGGCGACATGCCCCGCTACAACCATCGCAATGGAAGCCTGTGGCGGTTCTCACTTTATGGCACGCAAGTTGGAAGAGTTGGGGCATTCCCCAAAGCTGATATCACCACAATTTGTCCGCCCGTTCGTTAAAAGCAATAAAAACGACTTTGTCGACGCCGAAGCTATTTGTGAAGCTGCATCGCGTCCGTCTATGCGTTTTGTGCAGCCCAGAACGGAATCTCAGCAGGCAATGCGGGCTCTGCATCGTGTCCGTGAATCCCTGGTTCAGGATAAGGTAAAAACAACCAATCAAATGCATGCTTTTCTGCTGGAATTTGGCATTAGCGTTCCCCGAGGAGCTGCCGTTATTAGCCGACTGAGTACCATTCTTGAGGATAATAGTTTGCCTCTTTACCTCAGCCAGTTATTGCTGAAATTACAACAGCATTATCACTATCTTGTTGAGCAGATTAAAGATTTGGAATCCCAGTTGAAACGAAAGTTGGACGAAGATGAGGTTGGACAGCGCTTGCTGAGCATTCCCTGCGTCGGAACACTGACAGCGAGTACTATTTCAACTGAGATTGGCGACGGGAAGCAGTACGCCAGCAGCCGTGACTTTGCGGCGGCAACAGGGCTTGTACCTCGGCAGTACAGCACGGGAGGTAGGACGACATTGCTGGGAATTAGTAAGCGAGGTAATAAAAAGATCCGAACTTTGTTGGTTCAATGTGCCAGGGTATTCATACAAAAACTGGAACACCAGTCTGGCAAATTGGCCGATTGGGTCAGGGATTTACTGTGCCGGAAAAGCAACTTTGTCGTCACTTGTGCTCTGGCAAACAAGCTGGCCAGAATAGCCTGGGCCCTAACGGCACGACAGCAAACTTATGTAGCATAACGGCAGAAATACACCGGTTTAAAGAATTACTGATCTGGTTTTGCGAATACTGATATTGATGATACTAACGGCCCACCGGCCTGTTGAGGAACCTGTAAAACGGAAAGGCTCATTGAAGCCGTATATTTTCTGGAGGTTCATCAGGCGCGGAACTCATCAAGGCGCGGGAATAAAATCCCATTCAGACGCCGGATAGATTCAAGCAAGCCAACTTGTCGTCAAAATCGGTGTTGCAAAAACGGGAGTGACCATAGATTCCGTTTTCTGAGGCGACCCCCAGTATTCCGGCTTTCACGGCATCGTTATCCCCGGTACGTTGCGTGACTCTATCTTTGTGCTGGAAGGGCTTCTGGAGCAGCAGACGGGGCTGAATCCGGTGGAGATTATGACGGACACTGGAGGGTCCAGCGACATTATCTTTGGCCTGTTCTGGCTGCTGGGCTACCAGTTTTCGCCCCGCCTGGCAGATGCCGGTGAGGCGGTATTTTGGCGTGCAGATAAAAATGCGAACTACGGGGTACTGGATGAGCTGGCGCGGGGATGCGTTGAACTGTCAAAGATAGAAACCCAATGGGATGAAATGATGAGGGTTTCCGGTTCTCTGAAGCTGGGTACAGTCCACGCCTCAGAACTTGTGGGCTCGCTTTTAAAAAGTTCCCGTCCGTCAGGGCTGGCGCAGGCGATTATGGAGGTGGGACGGGTCAACAAGACGCTGTACCTCCTCAACTACATTGATGATGAAGAATATCGTCGCAGGATACTGACTCAGCTTAACCGGGGAGAAGGCCGTCACGCCGTGGCAAGGGCGATCTGTTACGGCCAACGTGGTGAGATTAGAAAACGTTACCGTGAGGGGCAGGAGGATCAACTGGGTGCGCTGGGGCTTGTCACTAACGCAGTTGTATTGTGGAACACGCTTTATATGCAGGAAGCGCTATCACATTTGCGCAGCGCTGGTGAGATCCCGGAAGACGAGCATATCTCACGCCTGTCGCCACTGATGTACGGTCATATCAACATGCTGGGACATTATACGTTCACGCTGCCGGAAAATATTCTGAAGGGAGAGTTGAGGCCATTAAATTTCAATTCAAACAATGAATTATTGCCTTAACGTGGTTTTTTACACGATTGAACCTCGAACCCCACTAATGGCTCATAATTATTATGATTTTAATTTTTTTGTAGGTGTTTCTGCTGGTTCTACAAATCTTGTTGGTTATTTATCAAAGCAAGTTGGCCGTAGTGAAAAAATCATCAAAAAATATGCTACTAGCTCTGAATTCATTAATCTGAAACGTTATATTAAGGGGGGGCACTTGTGCGATGTCGGGTGGCTGTGGAGAAGCTCATATGACAATGAGCCGTTACATAGACCATTTTTCATGCCGCTTTGGGTAGTGACAACAAATATTACTACGGGGGAGCCCTGCTATTATCAAACTTCGAGTGATAATATTAACCATTCTGCGATCATGGCTTCTTGTGCTATTCCGTTAGTTTATCGTTATTATCCCATGGTTGATGGTATACCAATGACTGATGGAGGGATCGCTGATGCTATTCCTGTCAAGTTTGCTTATCAGCAAGGCGCAAGAGATATTACGGTGATATTATCTCAGCCCTTAGGCTATAGAAAAAAGAAGCCATATATTTTAAAGTGGATGAAATCATTAGAAAAAGAGTATCCTCAATTATATACTGCGATGCTTAAGCGTCATGAAATGTATAATCAAGCGTTAGACTTTATTCAAGCTCCTCCTAAAGATTGCAAAATTAATGTGATTGCCCCCCCACCTTCATTCCCTGTTTCTCGTTTTACTCGATCTAAAGGAAAACTAGAATTAGGGTATCGACAGGGATTGGAAAAAGGTATCTTATTTCTAGAAAACGTATGATTGTTGTTTTCCAATCAATTGATTATTGGAGTGATTTTTGAGTAGTTATTTTCGTTTTATGAGCCAAGAATGGCCGCTTTTAAGCTTTGGCTTTATTACTGTTTTTATCGGTAATATTGGCCAATCATTTTTTTTGAGTTGGTATGGCGCAGATATTCAACAATCACTTAACATTTCTGCTGAGGACTATGGTTTCATTTATGCCATTGCCACGTTGTGCAGTAGTGCCGTCATTTTTATGGTTGGCGGCCTTGTTGACCGTTGGGCTTTGCATAAAGTGGTTATTGTCGTGTCATTTTTACTTTGTGTTTCCTGTTTATTAATGGCGAACATTCAAACTGTGTGGATGTTATTTTTTGCATTTTGGGGACTGAGGCTCGCTGGACAAGGACTCTTTCCACATACCGCGCAAACAACCATGCTTCGAGTTTACACTCACCAAAGGGGGAAAGCGCTTAGCCTTTCTGCTAGCGGAGTTGCCTTCGGTGAAATGGTGCTTCCCATAATTTTAATGACGACTATCGCTTTGCTTGGTTGGAGGTGGAGTTGGTTGATGTTGGCATTGATAGTCATGATTATTTATTTACCAATGGCTTTAACTTTATTAAAAAAGTCGAATACATCTGATAAGAAAAAACCTTTGGAACCCAAAAGCACAAAAACACAAGAGCAAGGGCGTAGAGATGTCGTGAAAGATTGGCGATTTTGGTCGATTATTCCTGCCGTTTTATCCGCTCCATTTATTGTGACGGCCGTATTTATTCAACAAAATTACTTACTGGAACAAAAGGGATGGCCTGCAAGTTTATTAGCGAGTAGTTTCGTTGCATATGGTTTTTTACATTGGGCAAGTTCTATGGTCTCTGGCTCTTTGATTGATCGTTTTCAAGCTAAATCTTTATTACCATTTCTTCCATTACCTTTAATTGCCGGTTTATTAGTCTTAACGTTATTGGATAATTACTGGGCTGCACCTCTATTTATGTCCTTATTTGGTCTAGGCATTGGTAGTTCCAGTCCTGTTATTAGTGCATTATGGGTAGAGATTTATGGGACTCAGCATATTGGAGCAATCCGCTCTATGGTGACCTCAATGATGATCTTTTCTACAGCAGCTGCCCCATGGATATTTGGGATATTTATTGAAAAAGGCTGGACAGCTTCCACTCTATTTGGTTTGTTTAGCGGCCTAACTATGATCGGATTATTACTTCTTATACCTGCTTATCAGTCCTTTAAAGATAAACAGTGTCATAGTGACTAAAAGAGTGTTAAAGATTAATTCATCTAATGATGAAGTGAAAAACCGTTTCTTTTTTGTTCTTACCATATAGACCTTTTGTGATATTCGTGTAACAATTCACACATTATTAATTTTAAAAGGATTGTAAGTTGCATATTACGCCGCCTTAGGCTACCCACCTCTTTCTTCAAAATTGTCACCATTTTGCGTGACTATTATGCCGTTTGCCGGCAGGTACCTTAGTACCATTTATTCTATTAATTTCATTAAATACAATTTCAAAGCAGCATAGTGCGTTCACTAAATTATCTTAGGCTAAATCTGCCTATAGGATCTTGTGTGCATCGATGTCGCTTTCTTTTATGATAGGATTTTCATGTTAGAAAAAATAAAACTTGAATGGTTTTCGAATGTTCGTGGCGATTTGCTCGCGGGTATTGTTGTGGCTTTAGCTCTGATCCCAGAAGCTATTGCTTTTTCTATTATTGCAGGTGTTGACCCTAAAGTTGGTCTTTACGCTTCTTTTTGTATCACTTTCATTATCTCTATTGTGGGTGGCCGCCCCGGAATGATTTCGGCTGCAACGGGTGCGATGGCGTTACTTATGGTCACTTTGGTTAAAGACCACGGTTTAGAGTATTTGTTAGCGGCAACTATGTTAACAGGGGTATTCCAAATCATAGCCGGATATTTAAAACTCGGCAGCTTAATGCGTTTTGTATCACGCTCTGTCGTGACGGGGTTTGTTAATGCATTAGCAATTCTTATCTTTATGGCTCAATTGCCCGAGTTAACCAATGTAACTTGGCATGTTTACGCGATGACAGCAGCAGGGTTAGGAATTGTTTATTTATTCCCATATGTTCCTGCTATCGGTAAAGCGATCCCATCTCCTTTGATTTGCATCATCGTTTTGACAATTGTAGCAAGCGTCTCTGGAATGGATATACGAACTGTTGGTGATATGGGGCAACTTCCCGATACGCTGCCTATTTTCTTATGGCCAGAAGTTCCACTTAATCTTGAAACTTTATTCATTATTTTACCTTATTCATTGGGCCTCGCTATGGTTGGTCTGTTGGAATCAATGATGACCGCCACGATTGTGGATGACCTTACGGATACCAAAAGTAATCGTAATCAAGAGTGTAAGGGACAAGGTATTGCTAACATTGGTGCAGGCTTAATGGGCGGTATGGCTGGTTGTGCCATGATTGGCCAGTCAATTATTAATATTAAATCTGGCGGACGTGGACGATTATCCACCTTAAGCTCCGGTATTTATCTTATCATCATGGTAGTTTTTCTAGATGAATGGCTTAAGCAAATCCCGATGGCAGCGTTAGTTGCAGTAATGATTATGGTAGCAATTGGTACCTTTTCTTGGAGTTCAATTAGAGATCTTAAAAAGCACCCATTATCAACAAATATTGTGATGATAACGACCGTTGTTGTGGTTGTGGCAACGCATAACTTAGCAATTGGTGTTTTTGTCGGGGTGTTATTAGCGACGTTATTCTTTGCCAATAAAATTGGTCGTTTTATGGTGGTAAAAACAGAGTCACCAGTAGATGCAAGCCGAACTTATCAAGTTATGGGACAAGTCTTTTTTGCATCATCAGAGCAATTTATTGAATCATTTGATTTTAAAGAGGTGGTGAATAAAGTTGTGATTGATCTCACTCATGCTCACTTTTGGGATATTACTTCAGTATCATCACTTGATAAGGTGGTGATTAAATTCCGACGCGAAGGAACAGATGTTGAAATTATTGGGATGAGTGAAGCAACAGAAACCATCGTTGATAAGTTTGGTGTGCATAATGATCCTAAAGAAGTCGAAAAGCTCATGGCAGGCCACTAAGGAGAAAGTAATGAATAACGTAATTACCTGTATTGATGGCTCAATCTATGCTGATTCCACTTGCCGTGCTGGCATTTGGGCATCGAATAAATTGAATAAAAAATTGTTGTTGTTACACGCAATTGAGAAAACACCATCAACCCAAGCCGAAGATCTTAGTGGTGCTATTGGCTTAGGCGCTCGTTCATCTTTATTAACTGAAATGGCCAGTTTAGATGAACAAAAAAGCAAATTAGCCTTGGAGTTAGGTAAAGAGATGCTGGAACATGCTTCTCAATTAGCGCAAGCACAAGGTTGTCACACAATTGAAAAAATGCAACGACATAGCGGTATCGTTGAAGCCATTTATGATCTGGAAGAAGAGGCTCGTTTAATTGTGATTGGACGCTCTGGTGAAAGCCATGGTGATAATTTCAATGTGGTGGGCTCTCACATTGAGCAAATTATTCGTCAAGTTCATACTCCTGTTGTTATTGCCAATAAAGAGTTTGCAGCCCCTAAAAGTTTTATGTTGGCTTATGATGGGCGTGAAACCGCAGATAAAGCGGTGAAAACTATTATTGAAGGAGGCTTACTTCATGGTTTGACATGTCATCTTGTCAGTGTGAAAAACAATCAACCTAAACAACAAGAAAAGTTTCAGCAAACCGAAGCTATGCTGAAAGAGAATGGATTTGAAGTATGTTCGAGTTTATTGGAAGGCAATGTATTTAATTCATTGATGGAATATAAATCGAGTCATGATGTTGAAATGCTTGTGATGGGCGCATTTTCACGCTCTAAGCTGGCACAGGTTTTCCTTGGCAGTAATACACTTAAAATGATGGAAAGTACTCAACTACCAATGGTAATTCTTCGCTAAGAAATTTTATTGGTTGTACTATTAGTCCAGCACAATTGAGTGCTGGTCTTTTTTGTCAAATTAAGTGTGATATACCTTATCCCTCCTTAATTCTGGTTCAGAAAATCTTTCCACAGAAGTTTCTGTGCGTTTATTGATGACTCAAGTATCAATGAACAACATGTAAAAATCCGAAGTGCAGTGACACTATTTGCCCCTCAATATCAAGAGTACTTGGTTAAAACGAAAAGGCTAACTCGCAACTCTTGGAATGATCCTGTAATGGCTGCTCTATAAGTTACTGGGTATCAAATGTTTGAGTCTAGTACAGTGAAAGTTGCACGCAGGGTTCTCAAGAAGACGGCTTTTAATAACAAATGTCGTCCACCCGACAAAGTGAATTGTGTTGGTGCTGAGTGAAGATTGTACATTCGATCCCTCGGTACTAAACTTAGTACATCTTAGTAATCCAATTGGTAAAAATTAGACATGTTGATGAATACTTACTATTAAAAATAGACAGCTGATTAAGCTCGGTGATTTTTTTAATATTAGATACTATCAACCTATGAAAGGTAATGGTTAATCGCTTACTTATCTATCTTTGACAGGAATTCTTAGCCAACTGTAGGAAGTGAACAATTGATGAAAACCTTGGACCAGATAAATAATCGAGGTGTTAGCAAAATATGGTTCGCTGGAAAGGGAATGGACACAAACTGGCGCATGAAGCGAGAAATGCTTTCACCGGCATACACTACGAGAATTTCAGATCTTCCCGTAGTGAAGATTTAGAGGAAATCCACCAGCGTATTCAGCAGGATTCACCGCAATCCTACAATTGCTTCAACCAGTATACCTAAATTGAGAACGTCTTTCGTTTAGAATTATATTCATATTTCTGAACATTATTAAGATAATGAAACAATCATTATCAATTTATGATTGTTGCGATATGTCATTGATATGATTATCTTTAACACTTTTACCCTCTGGAGTTGTTCGCCTTTAACTAATTGATAGCAATGCACATAAATCGAAATGATGCCGTTTTCCTTATGTAACTAAGGAAAATAGAAAATCCTGTGTGATAGCCTTACGTCGAATAAAAATAATACCTAGTTACACAATGACAAGGCGAGGACTATGAATACTAACGCAGCAATTTCAACGAATAGCAGTCAACAAAATTCGAATATGAGCAAGGTACTTCTCAATGACCTACCCTACCCTACTCTGAAGAAAAATACTGAAGCGCACAATATCTCAACATTACGCAAAATGTCTGATGCCTTTGAGGAAAAGGTGTGTTCGCGTGGTGATATTTATCGCGTTAACGTTGAGTTACTGTACGTACAGGAAGGTTTCAATCTTCGGGAGATTGATACTGAACATGCTGGACGAATCAAGAATTCGTATGTATCAGGTGTTTATGTTCCACCTATCGTTGTGAAAGTTATAACGGTTGATAATCTGCCACGCTTACAGATTATTGATGGACACCACAGATATTGCGCTCTACGCATGGCAATGGAAGAAGGATGCACGATTAAAGGCGTATACGTCACGGAGTTCTCAGGCAGTCAGCAACTTGAGATCGTCAATATGCTGACATCTTCAGAAGGAAAACCTTTAGCTCCGTTAGAAAAAGCTGATGGTTTCCATCGTTTACTTAGTATGGGATGGGAAAAAAAGGAAATTGCACGATATACGAACACAAGTGTTGTTACGATCAACAGATTATTACGCTTGTTCCGAGCAGATTACAGAATCACTGATCTTGTCAGAAAGAACCTGATTACTTCAGATTTAGCCATAGAAATACTGCTTGAGTGTGAAGAAACTAATCAAGAGGCATATGATGTGATCATTGCAGGATTGCAGAAGGCGACTGACAGCGGCAAAAATAAAGTCACACGGAAATTTGTACCTTCAGCGAAGAAAGTACCTTTTTCAAAAAAAGAAATACATTCCGTGTTTTCACAATTAAGTGAAATCCGCACAACAATTCACGACAAAGTTGCTGATATTCAAGAAAATGATGAAACAGTGACTGTCGAAATGCCGGTAACAATTGTGACCCTGCTTAATGATGTTCTTCAGAAGTTTGCGAATGATGAATCCGCCGCATCTAATGATGATGAGAACGAACCGAGCAAAACCGAATCCAACACTGAAGCTATTCAGGCTTAACTATGGAATTACTTAACAAGGTGCAACTGATCGCACGATTAGGTTCGTCCCCGAAAGATAATCTGAAGTATTCAGAACGTAACGGTGAGGCAATGACCTACTTCTCTGTTGCAATTAACCGGCATGACTCGAAAGGAAACCCGATAACAGATTGGTTTAACATTAGTGCATACGGAAAAATAGCAGAAATAGCAGCTAATTTTGGTCAGAAAGGACAACTTGTTTACATCGAAGCAAGGCTACAACCGACTAATAATTCCTGTTCTATAATAATGAATTACCAGACAGGTGTGTTTAGAGTATTACCTAATAGTAAAAATACAAATGCAGGAGAGCAGAATGGCTAAGGCAGACCAAATTTCAAATTGTAACGTTCAAAATCCTAATTATGTGATGGCAGAAATGAAACGAGATCAAACAGTTCTAAACTATGCCCTATTTAAAGCGCGTGAGAAGCTATACGAGCTCAAACACCTAATGAATACGTCACAGTGCAGTGAAAGTGAAATTATGCGCTATAACGGGGTACTGGAGATGCTGGATAGCATATTTTCATCAGATGAAAAGGAACGTCAGAACTTATATCACTCTATGATCATGTCTGGTGTACAAATCATGTCCGGTAAGTTAAGTGGTGAGAATAGACAAGCCGTATTAGAAGCAACGACACCAGATCAGTTGGATGAGGTTTTAAAAGCCTCGGAAAATGAGGTATGGACTGAGTTGCAACTGCTATGTGAACAGCAGAACAACCTAAACTAAGAATCCAAAATGAAACTTACAATATCCTTGCCTTTCATTCTGATAACTACGCTGATCTCAGTGCCAGCGTTGGGTAATAGTTATTCTGCAATGGAAGGGATTGAAGGACAGCGATATTCTGATTTAGAGAAATACAAAGCCAACTGTCCAGCTTGTATGAGTGTTGTACAAAACATTAAAGATATCCGCTATCAGGTATGTGCGCAGTCAGTGACGGCAGATGATGTGATAGTTAGGGACCCTTTATATGGCTATCTGAATAGTTTGAAATTCATGTTGAATGATGATGCTTATAAACAGGTATTGACAATCATTGGTCATGAGAAGGATTGTTCTAATAGTATGAATTGGCTAGAAAAGGCTAATTCAAAGATCGAGCCACAGCTAAACAAGGCATATTGACGGCTATGTGCTGCGCTTTGTACCTCTATTTTTTCTGCCCTGCCAAAATGACAGCCAAAAAAAAACGCCACAATGTGGCGTTATAACCCTAGTGTTGGTACTTATTATAATCATATAACGTATGGCAAAACTAATTATACACATAAACACTCATGTGTATATGTGTTAATGTGTTAATGTGTATTTGTGTGTGATTCGTCACATATACACGTATGTGTTAATGTGTGTATACACATATAAAAATATTTTAGGCTTTATAGGTAATCAACCTAAAATCTAAGTGAAGAATTAAATCACAGGTACAATAATAAAAAGCAAAAACACTACCAGTTAAAGTAGAGGACCGGAGCATGTTTGTTTTTAATGAAGAAACATTCCAACGAAACCCGAGCAACCCATGTCCAGATAATGAATTCAATAGTGACGTGATTGATTTTATAAAGGAAATAAGACGGTTTTATCCTGAGTTAGAGCATTGGAGCAATACCGGTGTGCTGTTTGCTTGGGAAGCATATCTACAAGATATATATGCGGTCGGTTGGACTGAATTGGTACGCAAGAGAGAGAACGGCTTTCTCGCGTACTGTTACATAACGCAGTTACGACCAAGCCTTGATTTTGGTGGAACAGGAACATACAACACTGAAATTTGGGATCTTGGAGAGCAAGAGCCGTGGAAAAAACAACCATTGCCAAAACTACCAGATTGGGTCGAATAGTCGAGCATGAGACACTTCTGTTTTGAATTTTACATAGTGAAACTGAGATAAAAGTGCAATAAAAAGGGATGAAATATCATCCCTAGAAAAACACTACCTATTCATTTTGCTTCAGCCACTGATGAACATAATCTGATATTACATCTTTCATGGTGGTGTTTCGTTTGACACATGCAGCTTTGAATCGAATTTGAGTATCTTCATCAAGATCTACATTTATACGTTTTGTTTTTGTACTTTTTTCAAGAATTTTATCTAAGTCTCTGTTTTCACCGAACTTCATCTTTTGTGAATTTGATGATTCATTTACTTTTTCTAGTGCCATAAAGTATCTCTTTTAATTTAAACACATATACGCTTTTGTGTTTTAGCGCTTATGTGTAAATACACGTTTGTGTTTATGTGTTAATGCACGTTTGTGTTTATGTGTTAATGCACATTATGACTCAAAAATAGTCAGAATTTCTTTGGTTAGTATTTCAATCTCGCCTTTTGCATTTCCATCATTAGTTTCAAAAATACTCTTACCATCCAGAATAGATTTGATATAGCTCTGCCGTTGAGAAATGGCTGTTTTGAAAGAAGGTAAGCCGGTATCTTTGAGGTTGTCTTTTAATACTTGCAACATAGTAGTTTGGTCAATTTTGCGAGTGATCAGGAACCTAGCTTCTACTTTGCGGCTGTATGCCTGAGCTTCAAGAACTGATGTAACACTACCGGCTGCGGAAAAATCAAGAGGGCTTGGCGAGACTGGAATTATAACAAGGTCACTAACCATAACCGCTGCTGAAGTAATTACAGAAAGCGAACCAGCACCATCTACAATGACAAAATCATAATCACTTAGATCCTTACGGATGCTATAAACGTCTTTCTCACTGGCTGCGGTGAAAACATCATAATCACAGTTCCCTTCTTTAGACCAGTTAGATAGGCTCATTTGAGGGTCTGTATCGACAACCGCTAACGAATAACCGGCTCTTTGCATAGCAGTAGCAACGTTTATGACGGTGGTTGTTTTTCCAGACCCGCCTTTCGGATTTAAAAAAGAAATAACCTTCACTGGAAACCCTCATATGTGTGTTTGTGTTTTGTTCATTATCTAAGTAAGCCTAAAAATAATCAATGTGTATTTGTGTTTATGTGTGTTTGAGCATAAACACATAGACACATACGGACCTTATCAAACTCACACTTTATATGTGACATAAAGACACATACACTTATGTGTTAATGTGTTAATGTGTTAATGTGTTTATTATAATCAACAATGTTGATACATTGAAATTGGGGTGCTACTATTAAAACTCGGACGTTGAATTGTAGAGGTGATAAATGGCTCAGGTCACAGTAAAAAAATGGGGCAATAGCCCGTCTGTACGGCTTCCTGTTGCAATCATGCAAAAAGCGGCACTTAGCGTTGATGATACGGTTGAAATAGCGGTAGAAGAAGGTCGTATCATCATTACGCCAGTTAAAGCGGTAGAATACTCATTAGATAATTTGTTAGCCGGTATCACACCGGAGAATATCCATGAGAAAGTAGACTTCGGAGCTCGAACAGGTAAGGAATTAATTTAATGGTATCTCGATACGTACCTGATTCTGGCGATTTGATTTGGATTGACTTTGATCCAGTTGAAGGACATGAGCAGGGCGGTCATCGTCCAGCAGTTGTCCTTAGCCCTTTTGCATACAATAATAAAGTAGGGCTCTTACTATGCGTACCATGTACAACTAAAGGCAAAGGCTATCCATTTGAATGCGAACTCTCGAACGAAAGAGACAGCTACGCATTAGCGGATCAAGTTACATGTGTTGACTGGAGAGCTCGTAAAGTTACTAAAAAGGGCAAAGTGGAGGCATCAGAACTGGCAGAGATAAAAGCTAAAGCAAAGGCGTTAATAGGATAGATATAATACTTATAAGGGTTATGGGATAGAATGGAAAATGAGACACTACACACAGCAACAGGTAATCAAACTCCTTTAGATAATGCTGTATCGTCATTAAACTCTATTTTAGATGTTATTTTCACAGTAAATGATTATGTTTTATTTTTTATAATTTTAATAATAATTTTCGCTAAATCGAAGTCAAGACTATTCAAATTGGCTTTTGGTTATTCTGGTATATCAGTTGTATTTTTACTCTCTAGCTATTTTCTCAGGGATGATTTACTGTTTGATATTAATAATACACCGCGATTCGGATTATTGATGATCAATATCGGCATGATTACAACAGCATTATATTTAATATACTGGCTTATCTATCTATTCAACGAAAGTGGTATGATTGATAGCAAAAAGAGTGAGCCATAGCTAACCGAAAAAGGGTGCTTGTATCACCAACCCATCGTAATCTGTAAAAGAGAAAATGTGGGGGTTTCCCCCCACAAAAGCAACACTACTAATTACATGATAGTGTTGCCTGAACCACCGTACCTCCGCTTGTAAAATTGAGTGAACATAAACGATCACGCATTAACAAAGAGAAGCACAGAACTGTGATACACACAGTAATCAGCCCTATCAGGGCAAATTTGCTCATTTCTCTTGACTCCTTGAGTAAAAGGAGACAGAATCAAATTGCAACGTTTGTAGACTGCCTCGAGTTAAGGATTATTCCTAATTCGGGGCTTTCGTCTTTTTGGCTCTTGGCTATGCTCGAACCAAAACGATTCAAGCACCCAAGGCAATATTAGCAGATTATTATTAAGAGACATACTGTTAATTGAAAATTATAATACTATATTTTAATTATGTTTTTTGCTTTCTTAATAAAGAATTTATCCAATAAAACGGTTATTAATATCAATATAACAAACAAATCAACCTATAATTAACAACAGCCTCTAAGGAAAAATATTTTATTGAATTACCACATTATCTAAAAAAACAGCCAAATGTAGATATTCAATTTCATCAAGGTTAGTAAGGCTTGATTTTGAATTTAATAATTCCATTTTAATTTCATTTGAAAGATGGTCTAACAGAATCCTATCAACATTAGATAATCGACCTATTTTGTCCTCTGCCGGAAAATTTAAAATAATATATCCTGCATCAGTGATTTTAGATATTATCTCGTAATCTTTCCTTGATATTTTAATCTTTTCAGGTTTGATTTTCGGTTTTGTTTTTATTCCTTTCCTTTCATTATCAAGGCGTTTCAGCCATTCCCTTTTATAAATTCCCCCATTTTGGATAACTCTGACTCGCCACTCTACTGACTCAAAATCTGAAAGTCGATTAAAATCATTTTTATCTATATTTTTCAAGGGGATAAATCTATACCCAATTATAAACCGAAAGATTTGTTTAATCATGTATATCTATCTCTCTTTGAATTTCAAATATATTTCAGAATTAAACTAAAAAAACGAAATACATTAAATTTAGTTACTTATGACAAATTTGTAGAAATTTAAAGAACGAATATCAAAGCAAAAATCAGGATTAACAACAAAATTGAAGCAACTAAGTAGGCAATAACTTTGCTTGTTGCTCCATTTTGGTTATAGGTAATCAAAAAGATATTTGCACCAGATAGAATATATAATAGAACAAAGAAGAATCCATTTAATCGAATTGAACCTTCAAATAGAAACATACCAAATAAAATAAAAACCATTATTGAAAATACAAGACTGATTACCATTTCTAGTTTTTTTAAATTCATCACAACCTCTTTAATTAATTGTAGAGTTTACAAGAATATCACTTCATCGACTGATTATATCTATCAATAGCCGCATCGTAATAATCCTTATCTACTTCAATACTGTAACTTTCATCACCTAGTACGTAGAGAATTTTATAATCTCGCTCGATGGTTCGATAAATTTTTAACTGGCTATATCGCTTTCCATCTTTCACGGCTTTCTTATTAAAATCGGATTTGAATATGTAAACTAATAACATTACGAATGCTAGACAGATCCAAAATGTAATAACCAAACCAAAGCCCAAGTCATTTACCGCTGACATTATCCCTCTCCGAAACAGTTAGGTAATTAGTAATGTAAAAATCATTATTAGTTTTATGAACTTACAACGTAATTTCATTATACAACAATTTAAAGATTGCAAGCCTTTTAATGCGTACTAATACCGATATTTTAGCTATTCGATGATAAATACCTGTGCTACCCTTTACTCGGTTAAATATGTATTTAATGTAGTAACTTAAAATCTTTTCTGATTTCTGGCGGGTATTGCTGATTGACGCACCAGAATCAACCATTATTTTGAGACAAATTTTCTACACCAAGAGGGTACAGATGGGAGAGTTAATATTACGTGACGGTGTAACAAGTATTGTTGATGTCAATAACATGACGAAAAACACCCACAATCCAGCGACCAGTTATTTGTTACGGCTGCGTTCCAAGCAGAGTCAAAAGACAATGCGCTCCTGCCTTGTATCGGTGGTCAAATTATTTCGGTCTACCGACCCGTTCACCTTTGATTGGTCCATCATGGATCGGGATTCAGTCCAGTTGGTACTCCAAAAATTGCTACTGGAGAAAAAGACCCCAAATAGTATCAACTTGGTTCTGAGTGCCATTAAAGGCGTTGCTGAAGAAGCCAGAGCATCACGGATCATCGACAGTGATACCTATCAGGATATTCGCACCGTCAGGCGCATCCGTGGTAATCGCATTGGCAGAGGCAGATCACTGAGTAGTAGCGAAATAATTGCGATTTATCAGTATCTTGACAGCCAAAATTCCGCTATTTCGATACGTGATGCTGCGATTGTTTCGTTAATGCTCGGGTGTGGTTTACGGCGTGCAGAAGTTACTTTATTAGATATTGATGATATCAATTTTGATAATAATGCCGTTAAAATCATGGGAAAGGGTAATAAAGAAAGAACAAATTTCATGCCAAATGATACTGTACGGCGTACTCGCATGTGGATAGAAACCGTCAGAGGGGATCATGCCGGTGCAATTTTCACCCGTATACGTAAAAATGATGATGTAACATGCGATAGAATAACCACAGATGGTTTACGATATATTATTGAAAAATTAGTAAAAGATTCAAATTCTGAGTCATTTACACCCCATGACTGCCGCCGAACATATGGAACAAAACTGTTAGAGCTTGGTGAGGACCTGTTAACTGTCAGGGAGGCTATGGGGCACAGTAGCGTAGCGACCACACAGCGGTATGACAAACGAGGTATAACACGCTTAGAAGCTGCTGCAAGGAATCTTATATACTAATGATAGGATGGAAAAATGAGATCTGAAACGCACATTACCGAAACAGAAGCAAAAAAAATTGTTAATAACCAGATACCTAGCGATAAGTGGGTGTTACGTTCAATTGATGAACGTGACTATGGGACAGACTTCATGATTGAAATATTTGAAAACAATAATCCAACGGGTGATTGTTTTTTTGTACAATCTAAAGGAACTGTCAGTTCATTTGATGAAACTGTAAAACTAAGTTTTCCTGTTAAAACAATAAAATACGCATTATTATTTAACGTTCCTTTTTTTATATTTTACACATCAATACCATCAAATGAAACTAAATACATATGGTTACAAAAGTATGTGGAAATACACCTTAATAATAAAAATAAAAAATGGCAGCAACAAGAATCAGTGACAATCACATTCCCTGAAGAAAATGATCTATCCTCGAATATTGAAAAAGTAAATGAACTATTAACGAATCACCGCGCAACGTCACAAAGTTTAGCATTTCTAAAAATATATGAAGAACTAGTGTTTCACGCTAGAAATGTTTTATCTGGTGAATTTGGAGTGGGTCATACTTGTGTTATTTACTGTTATAAATTAGCAAAATTAAATTGGTTAATTAATTATCTAGCATCTAATACTTGTGTGAATATCGAAAGAATGAGTATTTTCAATATGAAAGATGCATTTGAAGAAATTGCAAGTACAAATATTATTGACAATGAAAACAGGAACATAATTACTGAACAATTAAAATTATTGAGCGAATTGAAACAAATTATTATATCAACAGAATCAAGGGAAGAACTAGGCTGTGAAAATTACGGTTTATTCCCATTTTAATTACATCAAGTGAAATAAACATGCGAAATCTAACGGTATGGACATTATCTGAAATAACAAAACTATTCGGAACCATTAATGAGCCGTTTTTCATCGAAAAGATATGCAGATTTACCGGACGTAGTGTAAATGATGTCCTCTCAAAATTATTGAACATGGGGTTGTGTGAAATAAACTATAAGGATAATAAGATATCTACGGCTAGGAATACTAATTTAAATCACCTCATTCCTCATTCATCATTTATTCCTAAATTATTAGAACTTGGTTGGATATATGAGTTATCAAACAGGGAGGAGTCTCTTAAAGCCCCCAAGTGGTGGGTAAGTAATGATCAATTCCCTATGAGCAACACTAACGATTTGAATCGTAATGAAACAGTATGGGTTAATGAAGAAATTCATACAGTTATCTCCATGATACAAAACAAGATGAACCTAAGCTCAATCGCAGATAAGATACATAGAAATCAATCATCTATTACCGAAATGTTAATAGATCTTGGTATTTTAGAATGCATTGATAAACAAGAAATCTTTTTGTCTGAAGTTAACGAATTGAAACTTTCAAAGTATACATTTAATAATGCGCTTGTTCTTATTAATCATGGATGGGTTGTTACCAACAATAATTTATCTGCGCCTAATTGGTGGATTGAAAATAACAAGGATAATGAGAATGTTCATAATAGCCACTACGATGAAAGGAAAGAAATAACCGGTAGTGATAGCAGACAACTGTATATGTTTGTTAAATCAGAATTAGAGGGCATACTAAACACTATTCATGAAAATAAGCGTATCGAAGAATTGTTAGATGTAACGTATTTAGGTTATACACTTGCAGATTTAACGACCTACATTGGTATTACTTCAGTTAGGGCAGCAGGACAGGTCACAAAGAACAATAAAACCCACATGAGCTATTTTATGGATAAACCTTATAATATAAAGAAAATGTTGATTAACTTTGGTTGGAAAGTTTCAGATGATTCATTAGCAGCACCTGAATGGTGGTCTAATGAAGAATAAATACATCTCTTTCATACAGATTATTTTTTTTACCGTTGCTTGTGTATATCCAGCGTATTTATTAATACGCAGAAAAAACATAATTGATATTTCCATATTAATATTTATTGTATTAATTGCAGTAATTGGAGATTTTATAGAGTGCATAACATTAATTGAATTATCTAAGGTGTTAGCATCATTCTTTCTTATTGCGATTTATGTGAATTGCTACCGCAGATATTTTAAGCACTCTAAAAGTAATATTGATTCAATTAGTTTTAAAGCAGTAGATAATAAGATAGGATATCTTGTTTTTTCCAGTGAAACTATATGTTATTTCTTGCCTTTAAAAATAAGTAGCCACTTTAATATGTTATGGTTTTATGGATACTTGAAAGCCATAACCATGCACCATCAAAATAGAAAGTGATACTTTTAAGACTGTTTACTAAGAAAAAAGATACCATATAACGGGTACATTGCCTTTTTAATTTCTGAAGGCTGAAGCTCATGAACTTCATAAGTACCCTTATTCTTGCACTTATCCTACGAATTCTTTACCTCATATATCGAAAACGTAAGCCTAGTTTTTATACTGTTAGCTTGGTAATAATATCAGTTATTGTGTGGTCCGTTAAATCCTACCTATTGGACTATTACATTATCCCAACATCCTCTATGGCACCGACATTGAAAGCCGGTGATCTCATTTTTGCAAAGCCGGTTGACGCGCAAAAAGAGCAATTGATGCGTGGAGATATAGTGATTTTCCGAGCTCCTGCATTCCCTTCATTCATTTATGTAAAACGCATAATCGGATTGGCTGGCGATACTATCACTTATGCCGATGATAAGTCGGTCCAGATCAACGGAAGGATGATCGGGCAGCTAATCCATCATAATGACCATACGAGTACCTATCAGGCGCTTCAGGAACGTAATACACAACAATATGATTATGTCATTGATAACCGTAAACCATTCGTTAAGCCGATTTATACACAATGGGTAATTCCTGATGGATATGTTTTTGTTCTTGGCGATAACAGGGATCATTCATGGGATTCACGTTTTTTTGAAAATGCAGTTGGAACTCCACGCCATTTGCGAGGGCTTGTTAAAAAGGAACTTTTGATAAGCCGGTATTTAGCCACGGCTTTTACACTTGAGTTTAGGGGTTGTGCGCCCATTTCATCGAAAAGTCCAAAGTTTTCTCATAGCCCTTTGATACCAAGGGCTACAGACGATGTGCATTTTAATATTATTGATAGACTATGCCGCTAAGCTTAATGATTCTTCTGAAATGAGAGGATCTAAATTTTTCAGTAATCTTTCCAGAACAATATTATCTTTTTTAAGGCCAAAGGTGTAATTACCGGCCAACTGTATATGCTGCCAGGCGATAGGCGATAACTCAGCTATCATATTTACTGCTTCTTGATTATTTTCACGCGCAAATTTTTCAATCAAACTGGATAATAATGCGGAATTATAATAAATAATGCAGTTAGCAATGATACGAGCGCAATCATTCCATTGTTCTATCTGGTAATCATCGCCGCCTCTAAATTGATTACCATTAATTGATGCGATTGCACGCCGTAATTGATGGTAAGCCTCACCCCGATTAAGTGCTTGCTGGACAAACTGCCTGAGCATTTTGTCATCAACATAATCGAGAACGTATAAGCACTTAATTAATCTGTCATATTCACGAAGAGCCGCTAAGGTGCGATTGTTTTTCTTACTGTTAGAAAGCTTAGTAATCACCGTGCTTTGTGTTGTCGTTTTACGGCTTAATGAACAAATTATCCATTGAATATTTTCCCACTCCTCCTGAATGAGTGATAAATTGAGCGATTTTTTAAGTTTCAGAGAAACGACTTCATCAAGCTCAATTTCAAACAATTCATTAAAAACGTGTTTAAATTTTGCATATCGAGGGGCGAATTGATACCCAAAGAGGTCAAGGATAGCAAAGTTAACGTTATTAACCCCATGCGTGTCCGTGGCTAATGTTTTGGGTTGAATATCACAGGTATTATTATACAGTAAATCAAATGCGTAATGCGCTTCATATTCGTTGGCTGAAATCACTTTCGTGTTAATTGGTACATGATTTGAAACTAATGTAAGTGCGGATACGCCTTTCCCTTTTCGGAAGTATTTGGCTGAAAATCGAGCTTTAAATGTATTGATTCGGCAACCATGTTTTTGGCCATCAATACTCCCGAATGAGGCACTTTCGTTAATCGTATAATAGTTGAAAATCGGCAGTTTTGCTAAAGCATTAGATATCATATCATTGGCTTCACTCGTTGTTTCAGGTCGAATATAGCCGTCATTAACGGCTCTAAGCACACCGATAGCACGATCTGATATTGATGACATATGGTGAACACCATAGTTTGAACCATTTCCAAATATGCAGGCAAGTAAATCGCCTTCTTTAGCCTTAGTGTTTTTCTTTTTTGATGCGATATTTTTAAACGCATCTAAGTAGCCTGTTTTTTGATGAACATAGTCCATAATTTCAATGATCCCCATATGTTGGAGCTGGTTGTATATGGGGTTATCAAGATCATCTTTCCAACGTTTATTCGCCAGTTTCCATGTTAACTGGTTTGATCGTGGCTGAAGTGTCACGAAATCATTCGCTCCACCATGAATATTACGTCCAACCTGCTTCATTTGCTCATTCAATTTTTGCGTTAATTCCGAAAGCGTTTGTTCTATCGGCGTATTGAGACGAGTTAACCCTGTTTTTTGAATAATAATGGGGCTTTTTTTCCAATCGATGGCTGAAATTAAATCATCGTCTAAACGCTTATTATTGGCGCTTTCGTTGATGTAAATATTGTTACTTTCAATCATTCGAGCCACTTTTTGATATAAATAGTATTCAAATCTCCGTGTATTAACCTTTTCATCTATCACGAGAAAAGGTTTATCATTTTTTAGCAGTAATTGCTGATCAACGGTAGAAATGTGCTTATCTTTTTGAAGTTCTGACTTTGCTGTTAACAATTGAGAAGACAGCAATTCCAACCCAGGTTCACACTCAATATCAATAGCGAGAAAAAGCGACCTCATTGTATTCGCAATTTTTCTGTATTGTGTATCGATGTAAAGCCACTCATAATGGGTTTTATCAAAGTTATTTTTATTAAGATGTTTGCTTATTAGCTGTATTTCATCTTTAGAAATCATTGCAAATGCATTTTGACGAATATCACCAAATTGGGTATCGTCACTGATGGTTTCATCAACAAAGAGTTGTAAAACATTACCCGCATACGTTAACTTTTCTCGAATAATTTCCAACTCTTCCGCTATACGTAGTTTAGCGGAAGTACTCGCCGCTTCCCTCTGTTTCCGAGTCACATACAAAAAAGCCGTTACCAATTTATCATTGGTTTCTTGGTAACGAAAAAATAAATAACAAACCAAATATAACATCCCTTGCCATTCGGAGAATCGGCGAATTTTATAAATCGATTGATGCCGAATAATCGATGCATAATAGCTTAAGTTACCTAACGATAAACCTAATTCACCAACGAGACGTTTTACATCGGGATAAACACTTTTTATGGTATTATGCGTTTCAATTTCACTTGCGAGCTCTGTCGGTGTAAAGTCTTTAGCTGCGCCTTGTTGGCCAGATAGACTATTTAATACCCCTTTTGTATGCAGTATCTTCTTTAATTTTTTATGTATTATTGGAGGCATGCTATTTGAAAGGATTACCTCGGTGCGTTGCCTCTCATTAGCTAAAACCGTGGTAATTATATTTTGTAAAGTGGAATAGCCAACCAGTCCTATTCTGTTTTGACCTAAAAAAGCGAGGCATTCATCAAAAATATATTTGGGATATGTGCAGATTGTTGCAACATCATTTAAGCGCTCTATCAAAGCTTGTTTATCTCGCTTTAATAGCCGCGAAAAACCGAGTATTTCATACATTTTCGCGATCAATGTTGCACGAGTACTTTTAGCAATAAAGGGATATTTCGGTTTTTTATTTGGAAAATGAGTCGCATAAATGTAGTCAACATCGTGTTTAACCTCTCGTAGCTTAAATTGAGCAATAACAGGCTTAGCACGGAAATAACCGATCAGAAGAATTAAATATATTTTCGTTTCAATTTTGCTCATTTTAGTGAGGATTTTTTTCATACTCGGATCTAATGAAAAGTATTCTTCACGCTCAATTTGATTAAATATTGGACGTGAATAGAGTTCATGAATTTCCTGTTCAGTCAAAATTTGAATACGGCCTGATTTAATTTCTTTCATTGTAGTCATGTTTTATCCAGTAAAAATAGATGACATCATATAATGGGGTGATGTGCTCAATCGACATAAAGGTGCAATTTAAGTCTACCTTAACTACACTAAGTGAAATCCAGTGTAGTAAGTATGAAAAACAGATGTATAATGCACCGAAATAACAACACTAATGTATAGTGCACCGATGAAGACAAATATAAGAATTTATGGATATCTACGTGCTTCTACGCATGAACAAGATGCCTCAAGAGCAAAAAATGAACTGTTGAAATTTGCTGAAGGAATGGGGCTACAAATTGCCTGCTGGTTTGAAGAAAATGAGTCAGGCGCTCAGCTTCACCGACCTGAACTCTTTCGCTTACTCAATGTGGCTATGCCCGGAGATATTATTTTAGTTGAACAAGTGGATAGAATTAGCCGCTTGAATACCGATGACTGGGAAAAATTAAAATATCTCATTGGACATAAAGGGTTAAAGGTCGTTTCTTTAGATCTGCCAACCAGTTACCAGTTTATGAGTCGCACCGATGAATTTACAGAACGAATGCTTGCAGCCCTTAACAGTATGATGTTAGACATGCTGGCAGCGGTTGCAAGAAAGGATTACGAAGATAGACGGCGTCGTCAAGCGCAAGGAGTGCAAAAAGCCAAACAAGAAGGGAAGTATAAAGGCCGTCCGGTCAATAAGATATTACACCAAAAAATTGAAGGTCTTCTAATGGAGAAAAAAAGCTATAGCCAAATAGAAAACCTGATAGGTTGTTCGCGGCATACTATTTCGAAAGTATCAAAATTGATGAAAATAGTACAATAAATGTCCCTCTATTCATTTATCAAGTTTATAGTCATACCGCTTGGTATGACATAAGAGAGATATTTAAGTATACACAAGAGTTTTAATTAAATAACTTATATTTATCACCATAAACCGAGCTTCATGACAATCATGAGCACGCATTAAAAGGGAGATTGAATGTCATCATCACCACAAAAGTCTCAAACGTGGGGGAAGATAAACCCGCCCGTTTTCTTTGTTTCCGCTTTTATTATTTTATGTGTCGTTGCAATAGCCGCTATTTTTCCTCAACGTTCTGAAATTTTGTTAAAAACCCTACAAGCTCAACTTTTTGAGAATGCCAGTTGGTTTTATATTCTGGCCGTCGCATTAATTTTATTGACCGTCGCCTATTTAGGGCTCTCTCGATTTGGCCAAATCAAACTCGGTCCAGATCATGCTCAACCGCAATTTAGTTATCTTTCCTGGTTCGCTATGTTGTTTTCTGCTGGAATGGGCATTGGACTGATGTTTTTCGGGGTCGCAGAACCCGTGATGCACTATCTTGCTCCCCCCGTTGGAGACCCTCAAACGGTTCAAGCTGCAAGAGAAGCAATGGAAATTACATTTTTCCATTGGGGCTTACATGCTTGGGCGATTTATGCCATTGTCGCCTTAATTCTCGCTTTTTTTAGTTATCGGCATGGCTTACCGCTTACATTGCGTTCAGCTCTCTATCCCATCATTGGTGAGCGTATCTATGGCCCAATGGGACATGCCGTTGATATTTTTGCTGTTGTTGGCACCGTTTTTGGCGTTGCAACTTCGCTTGGATTTGGTGTTTTGCAAGTCAACGCAGGATTAGCGCACTTATTCGGTTTTCCTGTCAGCCCAACGATGCAAGTAATTTTGATCGTTGTGATCACAGGATTAGCGACGTTATCAGTTGTCAGTGGTTTAGATAAAGGCATACGAATTCTCTCTGAACTCAACCTCAGTTTAGCGGGTTTATTATTATTATTAATTGGGATTTTAGGCCCGACAGTACTGTTACTTAAATCTTTTGTCCAAAATACCGGGGCTTATCTTTCAGATATCATCAATAAAACCTTCAATCTTTATGCCTATGAACCGCAATCGAGTGAATGGTTAGGGGGATGGACATTATTGTACTGGGGATGGTGGCTTTCATGGTCCCCTTTTGTGGGCATGTTTATTGCGAGGATCTCTCGAGGCCGTACTATTCGTGAGTTTGTTACAGGTGTTTTGTTTGTTCCTGCTGGGTTTACACTGCTTTGGATGACTTTTTTTGGAAATAGTGCCATCCATTTGATCCGTGATAATGGCGCAGAAATGTTGGCACAAGTCGTCCAAAAAGATGTTGCTCTCGCCTTATTTGAATTTTTAAATTACTTTCCGTTTTCATCTGTTCTTTCTTTTGTCGCTATGTTGATGGTCATTGTTTTTTTTGTGACATCTGCGGATTCTGGGGCGATGGTTGTCGATACGTTAGCCTCGGGTGGTGAAATACACACACCCGTTTGGCAACGTATTTTTTGGGCCTTTTTGATGGGGGCCGTTGCAATCACACTTTTACTGGCCGGCGGATTAACAGCATTGCAAACCATGACGATAGCGACCGCGTTACCCTTTGCGATTATTTTATTGATTGCTATCGTCGGATTGCTAAAAGCTTTACGGATCGATATATATAAAAAAGACAGTCAACAGCTTGCTACTTTAGCACCGAATACCGGACGTGGGGGGTTATCATGGGAGCGTCGATTACGTAAAATAGCGTTCTTTCCTAAACGTAATCAGGTTAAACGTTTCATGACGGAAGTGATTGAGCCGGCTATGCAGTCAGTCGTCACTGAGTTGGAAAAGCAGGGGACCGAGGCCGCTATCCATAATGAGAAAGACGATAGGGTGACTCTTGAAGTACAATTTGGTGAGAACCTCAATTTCCTCTATGAAATACGATTACGGGACTATTTGACGCCTTCTTTTGCATTAGTGGGGATGGATGATGATGAAAATAATGAGTCTCAGAAATACTACCGCGCTGAAGTTTATTTAAAGGAAGGTGGGCAAGACTACGATATTATGGGATGGAGTGAAGCGCAGATTATTCATGATATCCTCGATCAATATGAAAAACACATTCATTTTATTCATATTGTCGATAAATCGTAGCCATTTATTATGATAGAGAGGTGACGAAAGCGAGTCACCTCTCTTGGTAATAATGACTATAGACGAAAAGACTAACGAATGATGAGTAATGACACGGGCGTTTTATGTATCATCTCTGTCGTATGACTTCCGGTAAAAAATTGCCTCAATCGCGAATGACCAAAAGCCCCCATGATGATCAAATCAATATGGTGTTGTACTGCAAAGTTACACAACTCATCAACGATGCTATTGTCACCCTCAAGTAAATTGACTTTCACCTGAATACCGGCTTGATGAAGTTGGTTTTGTGCTTTTTTGAGCTGACAGTCTTGGTTACCGTACATCACCAGATAGCAATCACTACCGGCTAATAATTTCACTTGTGTTAACCGATGAATGATTCGTTCACCTTCCTCACTGCCATCAAATGCAATCAGCATCTTTTTCGGTGGGGTAAAGTTTCGCTTGCAGATAAGCACTGAGTTTTTTTGAAGTCGAATAATGCCTTCGAGTTGACGGCCAATATGACCCGTTAATTCAGATTGCTCGCCTCGACGACCGAGTACAACAATATGCGTATCATCTTGATTTAGCACTTCGGCTAACGTTCCTTGTCGCTGAAGTGTATTAACATCATGAAGACCTAAATCTTGAGTGATTTTTTTTGCACTCATCAATAATTGTCGGCCTTCCTCTCGGGTTAAACGCGCTCGATTTTCCTCAATATCCACGAGTTCTCTCAATAAAGTTTCTCGGGTATCAAATCCGATAATCCCACTTAAATCATGGTGTGCTGATGTCGAGATTTTTTCATTCATGTGTAACAGTGTCAGTGGTAGGTCGAGTGTTTGGGCTATCCAAGCACTGGCGTGACAAACAGCAATTGCCGAAGACGAACGGTCAATACACCCAATTACGCAATTTTTTTGAATGATATCTGCAGCCATAATTAATGACCTCCCATGAATTTTTCAATTTTTTTCGGGTCGTCATGAATACCAAATTTATCAACCAATGTTGCAGTGGCTTCATTCATCCCTTTAATTTCAACATCAATGCCTTCACGTCTAAACTTAATCACCACTTTATCTAACGCACTGACGGAGGTGATATCCCAAAAATGAGCATGATCCACATCGATAATCGCTTTATCAATGTCTTCTTTAAAATCAAAAGCATTAACAAAGCGTTCCGATGTAGCAAAGAAAATTTGTCCTCGAACCTCATAATGTCGTGCTTTTTTATCCCTGCTTGATGTAACTGTCATGTATCGCGCGACTTTATTAGCAAAATTAAGCGCTGCGATGAGCACTCCGACAAGTACCCCGTAAGCCAGATTATGAGTCCAAACGACAACAATGACGGTGGCTATCATAACAACACTGGTTGATAGCGGATGAACTCGTATATCAGCAAGGGAGCGCCAAGAAAAGGTTCCAATTGACACCATAATCATCACAGCAACTAACGCCGCCATTGGAATTTTTGATACCCAATCATTAAGAAAAACCACCATTAACAATAAAACAATACCGGCCACCAACGTAGATAATCGGCCTCGGCCACCCGATTTAATATTGATGATGGATTGACCAATCATCGCACATCCTGCCATCCCGCCAATAAATGCAGTGGCAATATTCGCAATACCTTGCCCTTTGCATTCTCGATTTTTATCACTGGTTGTATCGGTCAAATCATCCACAATCGTTGCGGTCATCATCGATTCCAATAAGCCAACAACGGCAAGTGCTAGTGAGTAGGGTAATATGACCAGTAGCGTTTCGATATTAAAGGGAATATCAGGCACAAGGAAGATGGGTAAACTGTCAGGCAAAACGCCCATATCACCGACTGTGCGGATATCAAGACCCAGACTAATTGAAATTACCGTTAATACAACGATACACACTAATGGTGAAGGAATGGTCTTATTGATTAATGGAAACAGATAGATAATCCCTAAGCCTGCCGCGGTCATCGCATAAACATACCAACTTACATGGGTTAACTCTGGAAGTTGGGCTAAAAAAATCAAGATAGCTAACGCATTAACGAACCCCGTTACGACAGAGCGTGAAACAAACCGCATTAAATTACCGAGCTTTAAATATCCTGCGATAACTTGAAATATCCCGGTTAATACCGTCGCAGCTAATAGGTACTGAAGGCCATGTTCTTTCACCAGAACGACCATTAAAAGTGCCATTGCACCCGTTGCGGAGGAAATCATGCCGGGGCGCCCCCCGATAAAAGCGATAATTACCGCAATAGAAAATGCGGCGTATAACCCCACTTTGGGGTCGACGCCGGCAATAATTGAAAAAGCGATAGCTTCAGGAATTAACGCTAAAGCAACAACAATACCGGCTAGGACATCCCCACGGATATTACCCAGCCAGTCCTGACGAGTGGAGGACAAAAGCATATTAGACTACCTTGTAATCTATCAATCCCAAGATGGGAGATTATATTTTAAATAAACGAAACTATCCCAAAGAAGGGACGTGGGAATTGGCTGATTTAGTATCAACCTAAAAGGAAGGAGGTGTCTCAGGGTGGCGTAAGGCGCATAATATGATCAGCTGTTCCTATGAATAGTATGTTTTTTTTAAAATACCAATATCAACGACCTTAAGCAAGTACCGGATTAATATGAGCGTACTGATGCCATACATCGGTACGCTCATCATGATAAATATCGTCAGAGATTTACTTTACTCTGATGCCTTGTTTATCAACAATAATCTCGCCATCTTCTTTGATAAATTCACGTTGTTGCGAATGAGGTAATATATCCAAAACGACTTCTGAAGGTCGGTAAAGCTTAGTTCCTACTGGTGTAACAACAATCGGTCTATTAATCAGTATTGGGTACTGCAACATAAAATCAATTAATTGCTCATACGGCTCAATATTTTTTCGTAATAACGCCCTTACCGTAATTTTCATATCGGCAATAAGTTTTACTAATATATCCTTAGACGGCAGGGTTTCTAAATTTTAATTTTTCAATGTAATAGCATCGAGTGTTAATGCTACCGTATAAGATATCGCCTGTAGCCCTTGATATTAGAGGGCTAAGAGCAAACTTTGGACTTTTCGATGAAATGGGCGCGTAACCCCTAAAACCTATGAAATCAGCCCCAGACAACAAAGAAACTATCCCTTTCTTTGGCGAGCTCGTACCCGCAGGTTTCCCTAGCCCTGCTGCTGGGTGGGAAGAAGCTGAACTTAATCTTCATACGCTGGTGGTCACTCATCCAGCCAGCACGTACTTCTTGCGCGTGACAGGTGACTCCATGCAGGATGCTCGGATACATTCTGGTGACGTGCTGGTGGTTGATCGCTCAGAAACTCCAGAGCAGGGTAGTATTGTTGTTGCCAGCATCGACAACGAATTTACAGTCAAGAAACTCATCTTGCGGCCACGTCCATGCCTTATGCCGATGAACCCGGCATACCCACCTATCTATTTTGACCCTGAAAGTAACGACGTTGAAATTTGGGGTGTGGTGACTTACTCATTAATGAAGCACAAAAAATGTATGGCCTGATCGACATTAATTCCTGCTACTGTGCCTGCGAGCAAGCATTCAGGCCAGATCTTGCTGGTAAACCCGTAGTAGTTTTGTCAAACAATCACCCATACACTTTTACTTCCACTCTCTAACTATACACGTTTGACAATGTGAGAATGTCCACTATTGTGTTTACAGACTGAATGAATTGGATATCACCACATGGCAATCGTATACGAGATCAAAACAACAGAAATAAAACCATTCACGTATAGAACCCCTCTAATTACGCCTGATGAAAATGGTGAACTATCTATTAAATACTCTCGACAACAACCTAAGCATATTAAAAAGGTTGTTTTGTTGAATTTGGTTGGTAGAAACACTAATGGCGATATAGTCTCATACGAACCAATGGAACAAGTTAATCGCTTTTTACTAGCACACCACCTAAATGACAATAAGCAAGAGTCAGAACAATACAGTAAAGGCTTAGTTCACTACTTTTCATTCTTATTAGAATTACAGCGCTTGTGGGACTCTGAATACGACGAAGACCTTTACGAAGAATTTATTGATCTGCCTAGACCTAGCTGGGATAAATTCCCATTTAGAAAAAGTGATAAAGCTACGTACCAATACCGAGAGGCTCTAATAAAGGCTGTACTTGAGCCTGACACCCCAAACCATGCGATAGCCAGAACTACAGCAATTGCATATATGGGTGCTGTAGTTAAGTTTTACTCTTTCCACATCAGAAATGGCTACAAGTTTAACAATCCTCCCTTTGAGCACGAGGTTGTTTCTATACAATATCAGGGAGGCAGTACAAGCATCGGTGCCTACTTGAGTAAAGATATACACACAACAGATCTGCGGTTGAATTTAGGAAAATCTAAACGTAATGACGGTGGCGCACTATCATCAGCTAGACGAGATTTAAAACCCCTAACAAATAAAGAATGGCTTGCCGTAGAGGATATTCTCACCAATACACGTCGAGTTATCAAAAAAGTTGCTGGTGAAACAACTACTTCCAACTTATCAATTGAATATTGCCTGTTCTTTCTTGTCGCACGATACACAGGGCTTAGAAAGGAAGAAGTGGCTAGCCTTCACAAAGGTCAAGTGGCAAAGCCTGATGAAGATAAGAAAGCAATGAAGCTTGGTGTTGGCGGTCAATACGGCTCATTAACAAAAACCGCTGGATCAGGTAATAAATCTAGGCAAACAATCATCCCCACCCGAATTATGCACCTTTTGTACGAATACACTAGAAGTGATAGATATAAGAAGCGTATCTCGAAATTCAAAGAACATTGTGAACTTAAGCGTCAAAAAGGCGAACTAGGATACTTTGATGGGGAGGATGGAGTAGATGATACAAAAGAGTATTTATTCATTAGCCAAACTGGTGTCCCACTTTTCACTAAACTTCCCGAGGCCAACGCCAGATGGAATGAAATTAGAGCCACTGTAAATATATTGTCTGGGTTTAACCTAACAGCAACTATACACAATCTTAGAGCTACATTTGCGGTATCACTTTTTAGGCTCCTTTTGAGGCGTGTAACTCCTGACAAAGCACTTGCTTTAGTGAGTGAGTGCCTTGGGCACGGTGAAGAGTCCGTAACGTTAATATACCTTAAAATCGCTCAAGACGAACCTACAGGCGATGAAATTTATGAAGATATCCTTGAATTTATAGGTGCATTTGAAGATGCTGATATAAGTGGTATGGAGAGCCAATAATGCCAAAACATAATACCAGAAAGAGAAAATATCTACTTCCAGGTAAAAACTTAATAAAAGGCAAGGCCGAAGTTAAAACCTTACATTTAGCCGATATGGTTATATGTGTAAACGGCAGTATTCTTCGTTTTGAAAGGTTTGCTTTTAAATCCTGTCCAGTATTGTTTCGAGGTTTCAGAAAGGTTGAAACTAGTCAGTTCACTGACATGAAACGAAGCAGTTTTGTGCGTCAAATATACTCTTTGCTAAGTGAGAACGTCACCTCTACCACAGCCTCTAGATATGAAACGCTAATAAAATACGTTAGGTGGGTGGATGATAGTAACGACACTGAATTAATCGATAAAGCCATGTTTCACTGGGAACTAATTGATGGATTCATGACATGGTGTGGGAGGCAAAACAGTAAGGGATTACTTTCTCGACCTGTCTGGGGGAGGCACAGAACAAATATTTCATGGCTTTTAAAGCAATTAAATAGGATGCAGGATACCAAAAGACTTCCTAAAATATCAAATGTTTCAGGACACACGACACCCCACAAAAGTCTTGATATTGAGAGAGAATTAAAACCGATCACAAAAAGGTTGTTTAACTCGTACTTTAAGCTTTTAGAACACTATAATGCTGGCACAATGCCTGAAAAACATCCGCTTTATGATAAAGAATTGCTAGAACTAATAGCCCAAAAAAAAGGGATAAAAGGCAGTGACAGAGTTGCCCATTTTGCTGCGTTTTCAAGAGCAGTACAACCCAGCTCAGGGCATAAAAACAACCCCATCACAAAAATAGCAATGATGCTGTGCTATTTGTTTACAGGAATGAATACAACGCCTTTAGCTAAGATGAAAATTTCAGACGTTAATTTCAAAGAGGTGCAGGGTGGAAAGTACATTCTGGATTCCGTGAAAGGTAGAGCTCAACACCAAGAGCAAGATAACGCACTTGGTTTCAGTAAACACGCAAAGGACTTCATTGAAAGCTGGTTAAATGTAGCTAAAAGCATGGCAAATGGTGATAGCAACAGCCCTCTCTTCCCCTACTATAGTAAAGATGGTCAGATAAAGCTTTACTCTGAAATAGGTAGTTCCCCCCATGCAAGCATCAACAAACTATTGACCAGACTGGACTTCCCTAAAATAACCCCTTCAATACTCAGAAAAACCAAAATGGACACTCTGTTTCAAGCAACAGAGTCTGTTTATCTTGTTGCAATGTCGGCAAACAACAGCATTAAAGTTGTTTCATCACAGTATTTACATGGGACATCTGGAGAGCACGAAAAAAAATTAAATGCGGCAATGGATGCTAAATTTTCCAACGCTAAAGGCGTTGATATCAACACCGCAGTTGAAGAGGCTAAATACAAACATTCAAACATTCTTGATCATTATGAGTATGAAGCACTGAGAGAGGGCTCTAACAGGTCTCATGAAGCAAGAACCCCTACAGGGATACGTTGTAATGATAATAAACAAGGTGCTGTAAAAACCATAAATAAAATGCTAGAGCGTATCGGAGTTGAAATGAATTCTGATGAAGAAGCTTGCACCAGCTTTCTTGATTGCTTTGAGTGTGAGCACCATTCATTGGTCTCTGATGTAACAGATATATGGCTAATGATGTCATTCAAGGAAACATTACAAGAGCTTGAAGTAACACCTGCAATTAACTCAATGCCACCTAAGAAAATGAATACA
>NZ_JAMPSX010000036.1:0-34613 GCF_028484875.1 Providencia sp. PROV032 | reverse complement strand
CCCCAAAAGATGCCAATATTCTTTCGACTACCTCCCCTCAAAGCCATATCACGTACGTTAATCCTGACTTCATTAAAATCAGTGGTTTCACTGAGGAAGAACTATTAGGCCAGCCTCACAACATCGTAAGACACCCAGATATGCCGCCTGCTGCATTTGAGCATATGTGGAGTACATTAAAATCTGGCCGCTCATGGATGGGGCTAGTAAAAAATCGCTGTAAAAATGGCGACCACTATTGGGTAAGTGCTTATGTAACGCCAATAGCTAAGAATGGTTCGATTGTTGAATACCAGTCTGTAAGGACCAAGCCTGAACCTGAGCAGGTTTTGGCTGCGGAAAAATTATATGCTCAATTGAGAAGCGGGAAGGCCGCGAGGCCGAAATTGGCTGCTAGCTTTTCCGTGAAAATACTCTTGCTCATATGGGGTAGTATTATATCAAGCGCAATGGCTGCCGGCATGCTTACTGATACATCAATAAGCAGCTTATTGTTAGCCACTTTAATGTCAGGAAGCTTAAGCTCTGTTAGTGTTTTGGCTATTCTCTCTCCTCTTGGAAGACTGGTTGAAAGAGCCAGGAATATTTCCAATAACCCATTAAGTCAATCCCTCTACACTGGGCGCACCGATGAGTTTGGCCAAATAGAGTTTGCTTTACGAATGATGCAAGCTGAAACAGGCGCCATAGTAGGTCGCATAGGTGATGCATCAAATCGGCTTAGCGAACACACCCGAGGCCTACTAAAGGATATTGAGTCAAGCAATGTACTTACAGTTGAGCAGCAGGCAGAGACAGATCAAATAGCAACGGCAGTAAACCAAATGGTGGCAAGCATTCAAGAGGTTGCGAGCAATGCACAGCATGCTGCAGATGCGGCCGGAAGAGCAGACACTGAGACGGCATCTGGCCAGCGTCTGGTAGCCCACACAAGCCAGTCAATCACTGCCCTTGAAGGTGAAATTAGGCAAGCCACTCAGGTTATTCATGAGCTTGAAGGTCAAAGTAACGAGATATCAAAAGTTCTTGACGTTATACGAGGGATCGCCGAGCAAACGAATTTGTTGGCACTCAACGCAGCAATTGAGGCCGCGCGTGCTGGTGAGCAGGGGCGTGGTTTTGCTGTTGTCGCCGATGAGGTTCGCAGTCTTGCTGCTCGCACACAGCAATCGACAACGGATATTCAAAGCATGATCAGCGCTCTACAAGAGCGAGCGCAATCCGCTGTTACAGTCATGGAGCAAAGTAGTCGGCAAGCGCACACGAGTGTAGCTCACGCAGAGGAAGCAGCTACAGCTCTTGATGGAATTGGCCAACGCGTTAACGAAATTACCGACATGAACGCGCAAATAGCGACTGCGGTCGAGCAGCAGGGAGCAGTAAGTGAAGACATAAACCGCAGTATTATCAATATACGCGATGCTGCTGATACCAATGTACAGACCGGGCAGAATAATTTGCAAAGTGCGAAATCTGTCGCTCAGTTAACTAGCGCTCTGAGCGAACTGGCAAAACAGTTTTGGGAAAAACGAGGATAACGCTTTTCAGTATCTCGACAGGGATAACTTACTTTACCATCGGTTATCCCTTTTAGCCGCACAAATTTTAGCCATGGCTTTTCAGGAAGTCAGGGCTATCAGAATGGCCTTAGAAAGCCTAGTCAAAGAGCTGTCACGAGAACACCGTTAGCTTAGCGTACGATTTTTTCCGAATTCTGCGGTTCCCCCTCTAACAGAGGGGCTATATAAGCAGCTAGTGCTGTTAATTGAGATAGGGAGTCTTTGGGGTAGTCTGAAAGCAGCTCAGTATGACCCAAAGCCCAAAATTGATGTCGGTGATCATCTACAGCTCTATCAAAGAAGACTAAAGCACCGTGTTTTGGACAATATGGCAAAGCGGGCAAATACCAATCTCGTTGCCAAAAGGCTTCCCCATACCTATTTAGCTGAAGAGCAACGCAATCAGGGCAGTATCTAAAGCGGTTATCGCTCTTAACTCTAGAAGCAGCGACTCCTAGCATTAAATGCACCGCACCTTGCGCTTGGTACTCCATTAACCGAATAGCTTCGTCTCGGCGCTCCTTGCCTACAAACGGAGCATATAAAGGGAATAAGGTATGCTCATAAATAAGCTGCTGAACAGCGTAACGTCCTGTTTGATGTAGATGTCTTGCTATCACACCTAAATGCGAGGGCAGACCTAAGGTAGCGACCACCTTGCGGTTGCCATACACCTCATCCAACAGCTGCTTAGGACTAACAATCCCTTGATAAACGCCTGCCCGTGCAATAGTGCTATAAATCAGCTCATTCGAGTACGGAACAGGAAAGTTTCTCATGGCTAACCTGCTTGTTTAAATAAGCTCGCCATATCCACTATTACCCCTTTCCCTTTTAACCGTTCATGCATGGTTTTTTCAGGTTGGCGTTGTGAATAGATATAACGTAAATCCGTATCAGGCAAGCTATCCCAGTCGCTGGGCTTGACTACCTTTATAGCCGAAACCTTTTTACTCTTGGAGGGCTTTTCTAGTTCTGACACTACCGTTTCGCCTTCCATCAACCACTGCAAAACAAGAGGCAGTAACTTTTGTCTTGTCATCGTTGGATTCTGGCTAAACGCTTTTTTAATAGTGGGAATTAACAGGCTTGAATCGTAATCCTCTTTCAGCATCAGATATAAATGACGCTGATCTTCGGTATCTAACTCTTGAAGGGCTTTTTCTTCTGGTGTTTGTTCTTGTATCGCTGCGATATCTAGCTGAAGTTGGATTAACCGTTTATCAATCTCGGGAACGACTAGATCAGAATAACGAGCAATGCGTTCTGGGATACCCGAGCGTAATGCCTCTAGCATGGGGTGCACAGGCTTTAACTCATCTTGATACACTTGCCGCAATAAACCAGCGGTAATACGCTCATTGCCTAAAGCTAGCGCACGGAGCTGAGCGAGTACAAAAAGTTTTACTACAATGTCCATCACTCCTTGGCTTAGCTCATACCACACATCACGGACCTCATCCGATAACAGCGCATCTTTGCGTTGTAAAAGCTGTAATTGCCAAAGATTATCCGTAAAAGCGATCCACTCTTGATTGGGCTTTCCACGTTGCGTTTGTTGTATAGGATCCCAGAATATAGCTCCAAACCCTGCCCCTCTACGTGCAGACCGCAAATCAGCCTCAAAAATCTCTCGTGCTTTAGGGGTACCAATCAACATCACTGGTACGCCAATAATATTCACCATCGTCACAAAAAAGTTCAGCATCTCTTGAGATCCACCCGAACGAGAGCGGCTTAAATGCTGAATTTCATCAATAACCAACAACCCTAAAGCATGTGCATTGGCTATTTGCGACATCAAAGCCAACATGGTTTCTATACCATGACGTTTTAAGCCATAACGACGCTCATAGTTCGAGCCCAAGGCTCGATCCAACGCTCTGAAAAAATTCAAGCAGATTTCTTTTAGCGAACCATTATGCGAGCAGTCTATTTTCAAATACACCACCTGCTCTACATTGAGTTCACGATGGTAAATCACCTGAGGATACGTGGCTAGAATACGATGAAGAGAGGTCGTCTTCCCACTACCAGAACAACCAATTAACAATAAGCTTTGTGCCGTAGATCGTGCCTCCTCAAAGCGAAATGTCTCCAACTCTCCCGTTTGAACACGCTCATAACCATTTTGTAAATGCTTTTGTAAATCTCCTGTTTTAGGATTTCTGCCTACGTAGCCACCTCGAATCATGACCGAAATACGCTCACTTAGTAGCAAATGCGTACCTAATGGCTGAAAATAGTCATCTGGAATACGACAAATGGTATGAGCTCTGATAACACGGGACTTTTGCAAGTCAGAGGAAGTAAGCTGTAAAGAGGATTTCAGTGATGCAGCACTATTCACTGACTCTTGTAATGGTGGTAAGGCCTCGATAAAAGGATTATCACGATAAGCCTCTACCCCCGTATCACGATAAACTGCTTGAATCCGGGTAGCACTCATGACTCATCCTTTTCTGGTGGATCCTGAAATAATTCAGGCACGTATGTGGGTAGGCTGTAATCTTCTTGATCATCCGCTTCCACTGCGTTGAAAGGAATAACTTTAGCCTCATCACCTGAAGAGCTTGGCTTCAAATGCTCCGCACGTTTTTTACGCTCCGAGGTCACGGCTTCTTTTTTATTAGTTTTAATCTGCTTAATGCGTGTTGATTTGGGCTCAGTAGTACTGGGCGTTAACTTATTCGCTTTCTGAATGGTTTGCTGAATAAACGCCTCAAGCTCCCTGCGTTTAGTTAACTCATCCTGCTTCGCATTGGCTTTATTGTGTTTTTCTTGTGCTTGTATATCCCAAACCTCCCAAAATGAGAGACCTTTAAACTGCCGACTACGTTCCGTCAGATTACAGCGCCAAAATACACGGCTGCCAACTTGCGGAAACAAATAAATCGTATCAACCAGCACTGGGTCATAAGCCGCTTCTAAATGTTGAGGTCTAGCTATATCAGTGCTCCGCTGCAACCAACCCTCACGCAGAATCTCTGACCCCGAGTAATACAAACCCCACAAATTAACGCCAAATGAAGAAATAGAGACCTTTCGGCGAGGCAGTAACGCTACTCGCAACTGCTCTTGCTCCACAGCCCTTAAACTACCTGTACGATGCTGCATACCCCATTGCCATAGCTGGACAGGAATAGACGGTAAATCTGTAGGAAAATCAGCATCTCGATCGTATTTATCCATCACCAGATGGTTATTTCTGAATAAGATCGTACGCAAAATAATTTGTGTGAACTCAAATACCGACAGAGATGCATCTAACCTATAGTCTGTTTCACCATGGCTTTTGATCCGACTGCCCTCTACAATGCCAGGTGCAAAGGACTTAAACTCGGCTTGTAGTGTTCTAAAAGTGCTTTCCACTATGCCTTTAGCATCGCCACGTCTAGGTGGAGCACTTTCCACTCGCACATTAAAACTAGAAACTAAGGCTTCGACCTGATGACTCATTAATTCGCCACGGTCCGCTAGCAACACATCTGGCAAACCTACACACGGCCAGTCTGAGCTACTAATCTCAATATCATGCTGGGCACAAATGGCCGTTTTGTCAGAGCAAGCATTTACAAAAGCCTGCATCGCCACCACATAAGACGGATTTTCAAAGCCGATATAAAAGCCCGTGATCATCCGACTAAACACATCAATCACAATGTAAAGCGTTGGTCTTCCTATGATTTTTTGGCGATCATGATGATCCACTAAATAAATATCAGCAATCGTGGCATCAATCTCATAACGACTCCCAGGGCCTAACGCCTGAGAAGTGGCTGTACTACTTAAGGGTCGTACGTCTTTTTTATATACCCCTGCTTTAACTCTAGACTTTAAGCGCTGAGCTTTAGGGTATTCTCGATCATAAAAATAACGAAACTGACGTAGTGTTGGGTAATCCTCTTGGGGAATGCGAGGAAAATACTGAGCAAACAAGTCCACAAATCGTCTATAGGCAACGGTGGTCTTTGTACCTTTTTGATTTAACAGGTGCTTTTCTATGGTCAACCTAAAAAGGCGTTCAATCTCGGGCGTTACCTTGGTTCCTTCACCCTTACCATATTCTCTGGCTCGGCCAATCTTTGCTGTTCCTGTCGCTGAACGTCTTTCCCCTGGTGCACCGCTGTTTTTGTAGTCAGGAATTAATGCATTAGGCGTTTGACCACGCTGCCAGTAACGGCGTAACAACTTATAAACTGTAGCCTTAGTAACCTTATGTTCTTGGACCACATGCTCAACGAGTTCGCTTCTGACTTTAGGGTCGAAACGATCCTTACTATTAATAATAGGAAGAATTTTTCGATAATCCTCCTCGCGCTTCTGGAAGCTGACAGAATCTACAGACGGCTCTTCTAAATCAAGATGTACATAAGGGTCATCAGTTCTAACTAAGCGGCCTTCATCTAAATACTGCATTAGCAACAACTCAGCCCTAGCTTGTGGAACTCCTTTATCAGCGCTTATTTGCATCCAGACAACTTGGCCATCCTCTATAGCCAAAATGCGATACGGATCATTATCAAATAGCACAACCTCATTAATTTGCCACATAGCGCAACTCCTCCATATTCACTACTTGGCTAATACAGAGATCTGCACACTTATTTGCCCTGAAAGACTTATAAATATTGAACTTAATAAAACCATTTGCGGTTAAGGCTCGTATCTCACTCAATGTTTTGCCTAACTCCAAATCATAAGCAATATCAACCTGCTTACAGACATTGATAATGTTTTCATCTCCTTTTTCTTGCAGGATATGGGCCAATGGGGATAGTTGTGCTAAAAGCTCCGCAGAAACTTCTTCTGTTTTCACTGAATAAAGCCATTCAATATTTTCTTTTACTACGGGATTTATTTCTTTATCAGTAAAAATGAACCAAGGAATTTGCTTTTGCTGCCAATAGCGACGCTCTAGTTCTAGTTTTTCTAAGGTACGCTCGTCTTGTAAGGCTGCTGCAGGTTTGACTTGAATAGCAAACTGCTCAAAAGGACCATCTTTGCAGTCCACTAAAAAATCAGTAGACATAACCTGATCTACACCACGAATAACAGGATGCTTAATACCACTATCTATTGCAATCTGCCTGGTATCACTAGGTAATAAGGGGAACTGCTCGCGTATATCTAGCACGCTGCTCTCCCACTCAAGACTGAGAAAAACAGCAAGCTCTAAGTCAGATAGCAAATGATGGACTCGTCCCGTCTTATGAGAATAAATACGGTGGGAACGACCTGAAGAAGGAACTTCTTGTACTGTTAGCCATGGAATATAGTCTTTACCATGCCCTTGGCCACGCCCCTCTTTAATACGACGGGCAATTTGCACTTCAGAAAATGAAGAGTTTGCTTTAGCCATAACAAAAGTCCAGTATGCTTTTTCACAGCATAACTGGACTGATTTCAGTTTACAACTATTCTGTCTAGTTTAAGACTTTATTGTCATAGTTTAGATCTATTTTGTTCAGTTTAAGACTTTATTGTCCGCCCACAGCTGGATTTTTAAATCAGAGTGAGATTACTCAACCGTCACCGACTTTGCCAAGTTACGAGGCTGGTCAACGTCTGTACCTTTAATCAATGCAACGTGATAAGACAACAGTTGCAGAGGAACAGTGTAGAAAATTGGTGCGATCAGCTCTTCAACATGGGGCAGTGAAACAATTTTCATATTTTCACTGGCTTCAAAGCCTGCATCTTGGTCAGCGAATACATACAGCAAACCACCACGCGCACGGACTTCCTCAATGTTCGATTTGAGTTTTTCTAACAATTCATTGTTAGGTGCCACGATGATAACAGGCATATCAGCATCAATTAGCGCTAATGGGCCATGCTTTAATTCACCCGCGGCATACGCTTCTGCGTGAATGTAAGAAATCTCTTTTAATTTCAGAGCCCCTTCAACGGCAATAGGGAATTGATCACCGCGACCTAAGAATAACGCGTGGTGTTTATCAGAGAAATCTTCTGCCAATGCCTCGATGACTTTATCTTGGGATAGCATGCTTTCAATACGTGCAGGCAGTGCATGTAGAGCGTGAGAAATGTTTTCTTCGAGCTCAGGGTTAGCACCTTTCAAGCGGCCCATATACGCAACTAACATCAATAAGACGGTTAACTGCGTGGTAAATGCTTTAGTGGATGCCACACCAATTTCGGCTCCTGCCTTGGTCATCAGGGCAAATTCAGATTCACGTACCAGTGAAGAACCTGCCACGTTACATACCGCTAAAGATGTCAAATAGCCTAATTCTTTTGATAAACGAAGAGCGGCCAGTGTATCTGCGGTTTCACCTGATTGAGACAACGTAATCATCAGGCTGTTTTTACGGTGTGCGGGGTTACGATAGCGATACTCAGAAGCAATTTCTACATCACAAGGAATACCGGCTAAAGATTCAAACCAATAACGTGCAACCATTCCCGCATTGTAGGATGTCCCGCATGCGACGATTTGGATATGTTCAACTTGAGATAAAATTTCACTCGCACGAGGGCCTAATTCGCTTAAATCGATACCATTGTCTTTGTCAAAACGCCCTTCAAGGGTGTTTTTAATTGCCATTGGTTGTTCGTAAATTTCTTTTTGCATGTAATGGCGATAGACGCCTTTATCGCCTGCATCATATTGAACGTTTGATTCAATTTGCTCGCGATCGACAGCTTCACCATTTTTATCAAAAATATGAACAGTACGACGAGTGACTTCAGCAACATCCCCTTCTTCAAGGTAAATAAAGCGACGAGTCACAGGCAACAGCGCTAATTGGTCTGATGCTAAAAAGTTTTCCCCCACACCTAAACCAATAACCAATGGGCTACCAGAACGTGCAGCAACTAATAATTCAGGAATACGGCTATCCATGATCACGGTACCGTAAGCACCGCGCAATTGTGGGATAACACGTTGAACCACTTCCACCAGCGTGCCACCTTTTTGTTGTTCATGGTGAACAAGGTGAGCAATCACTTCGGTATCAGTTTCTGAACTAAAGATATAACCGAGTTTTTTCAGTTCATCTTTCAGTTCTAAATAGTTTTCAATAATGCCGTTATGAACAACCGCAATATAACCAGAGGTATGCGGATGAGCATTGCGTTCACTTGGAATACCATGAGTCGCCCAACGGGTATGTGCAATCCCCGTTCCACCCGATACTGGGTTTTTCTCCGCTTCTTCCGCTAACATTTGTACTTTGCCCACTTCACGTAAGCGTTGTAAATGTCCTTCGTGATCAACGACAGCCATACCGGCTGAATCATAACCACGGTACTCAAGACGACGAAGACCTTCTAACAGAATTTCTGCGATATCACGTTGTGCAACAGCACCTACAATTCCACACATGTTTTTTAATTCCTAGACAAAAAGTTTCTTTCTTGAGAAACCTTTATTTGTCGCAACCTAATTGTTGTACAGTTTTCACTGTTCCCCAGCCTTGTAGAAAATGGGGATATTATTTTTATGTTGCTACCTTGGGTAGCTATTTTAATTTCGCTATTTAATTAGCGTTTTATCATAGAAGAGATATCGCTATCTCTCCTCAAAATTTACTTATTTTTTCTTAACTGGACGTTGCCAGTTTTTAATATGCATTTGCTTTACACGGCTAACGACAAGTTCGTCTTCATTCACATCACGCGTTACCGTCGTGCCAGCACCTATTGTTGCACCTTTGGCAACAGAAACTGGCGCAACTAACTGAGTATCAGACCCTACAAACACATCGTCACCAATAATGGTTTTGTGTTTATTGGCACCATCATAATTACAAGTGATGGTTCCTGCGCCAATATTGACGTTATCACCAATTTGCGCATCCCCGAGGTAACTTAAATGACCCGCTTTAGAACCTAAACCTAAAGAAGCATTTTTCATTTCGACAAAATTACCTACGTGCGCTTTGGCCGCTAATTTAGCACCTGGACGTAAACGCGCAAAAGGACCAACCGTACATTCAGCTGATAATTCAGAGTTTTCTATGACTGAATACGGGCTAATCACTGAGTTATCACCGATTACACAGTCTTTCAAAATACAGCCAGATTGAATATGTACGTTATTCCCTAATGTGACATTACCTTCAATAATCACGTTAGTATCAATAATAATATCGCGACCATGAGTCAGCGTTCCGCGCAAATCAAAACGTGCAGGGTCAATCAACATCACGCCGGCTAATAACAGTTTTTCAGCTTGTTCTTTCTGATAAACCCTTTCTAACGCAGCCAGTTGTAGGCGGTTATTTACCCCTTCCATCTCACTTAAATGTTTAGGGTGAACGGTTGCAATTTTATTACCTTCTTTATGTGCCAATGCAATAATATCAGTAATATAATATTCGCCTTGTGCGTTATCGTTGTTCAGCTGAGCCAACCAACGTTTAAAATCTTTGCCACTGGCAACCATAATTCCAGTGTTGATTTCTTGGATTTTACGTTGCTCTTCGCTGGCATCTTTTTGCTCGATAATACCGACGACTTCATTGTTTTCACGAATGATACGGCCATACCCTGTTGGGTTATCTAAAATAACCGTCAACAAGCCAATACCACCTTCTGGCTTCACTTCGATTAAACGATCTAAGGTATCTTTGGCTATCAACGGTACATCGCCATATAACATGACAATATTTTCATCGTCTTGGAAACACGGTGCAGCTTGTTGCATCGCATGGCCAGTACCAAGCTGCTCAGCCTGCAATACCCAGTTGAGGTTTTGCTCACCCAGTTTTTCTTTCAGTAAATCACCGCCATGTCCGTATACCAGATGAATATCTGATGCACCAATGGATTTTGCTGTATCTATAACATGCTGAACCATCGGTTTGCCTGCAAGCAAATGCAAAACTTTAGGTAGCTCTGAATACATCCGTGTGCCTTTACCGGCAGCTAAAATCACGACACTTTTTCTTTGCACAGTCATTTTTCCTGAAACTCCAACTTAGGGATAAAAGTAAACCTATTTCCTTTATAAATTACTACATATTTCGCTCAAATAAAAAAGCCAGTTAGACTTAACCAACTGGCTTTTTTTACTATACCGCTATCATTACATTAGCTTTTTAGTTAACTCGATGACTCGAAGTTTCGCTATTGCTTTTGCAAGTTCTGCTGATGCCTGAGCATAATCAACATCGCCGTGAGCTTTACGGACGTGTTCTTCCGCTTTGCGTTTAGATTCCACTGCACGAGCTTCGTCTAAATCTTTACCACGGATCGCTGTATCAGCGAGTACGATAACACCATTTGGTTGTACTTCTAAAATACCGCCGGAGAGGTAAATTAGCTCTTCTTCACCAAACTGTTTGGTAATACGTACCATGCCCGGTTTTATGGCAGTCAGCAGCGGGGTATGCTGCGGGTAAATCCCCAGCTCACCTTCACTACCTGTCACCTGAATTTTCTGTACCATGCCTTCAAACATTTGTTTTTCAGCACTTACTACAGTCAGGTGGTATGTCATTGCAGCTACCATATCAACCTCCTGTCAGCTGGATTAAAGCTTTTTCGCTTTTTCCACAGCTTCTTCAATGGTACCAACCATATAGAACGCTTGTTCTGGCAGGTGGTCGTAATCACCGTTCAGGATCCCACTGAAGCCACGGATAGTGTCTTTCAGAGAAACGAACTTACCTGGTGAACCGGTAAATACTTCAGCAACGAAGAATGGTTGAGACAGGAAGCGCTGGATCTTACGAGCACGAGCAACAACCAGTTTGTCTTCTTCAGACAGTTCATCCATACCCAGGATTGCAATGATATCTTTCAGTTCTTGGTAACGTTGCAGAATAGACTGAACGCCACGAGCAACATCATAGTGCTCTTGACCAACAACCAGTGGGTCAAGCTGACGGCTAGTAGAATCCAGAGGGTCAACCGCAGGGTAGATACCCAGTGATGCGATTTGACGGCTCAGAACTACCGTTGCGTCTAAGTGAGCAAAGGTGGTTGCTGGTGATGGGTCAGTCAAGTCATCCGCAGGAACGTAAACCGCTTGAACGGAAGTGATAGAACCTGTTTGAGTTGAGGTAATACGTTCTTGCAGAACACCCATCTCTTCCGCCAGCGTTGGCTGATAACCTACCGCTGAAGGCATACGGCCTAACAGTGCTGATACTTCAGTACCTGCCAGTGTATAACGATAGATGTTGTCAACGAACAGCAGTACGTCACGACCTTCGTCACGGAATTTTTCAGCCATAGTCAGACCAGTCAACGCAACGCGCAGACGGTTTCCTGGTGGCTCATTCATCTGGCCATAAACCAGTGATACTTTATCCAGAACGTTTGAGTCGGTCATTTCATGATAGAAGTCGTTCCCTTCACGAGTACGCTCACCAACACCAGCGAATACTGAGTAACCTGAGTGCTCAATCGCGATGTTACGGATCAGTTCCATCATGTTTACTGTTTTACCAACACCCGCACCACCGAACAGACCAACTTTACCACCTTTCGCGAATGGACAGATTAAGTCCATTACTTTGATACCGGTTTCCAGCAGTTCTGTTGAGTTAGCTAACTCTTCGTAGCTAGGTGCAGCACGGTGAATAGACCAGCGCTCTTCTTCGCCGATATCACCTTTCATATCAATAGGTTGACCCAGAACGTTCATGATACGTCCTAAAGTTGCTTTACCTACTGGTACTTCAATTGGGTGCTCTAAGTTTACAACTTCTAAACCACGGCTCAGGCCATCTGATGTACCCATTGCGATACAACGGACAACACCACCGCCTAACTGTTGCTGAACTTCCAACACCAGTTTTTCTTTACCGTTAACAACCTCAAGAGCGTCGTACACTTTTGGTACGTCATCTTGAGGGAACTCGACGTCCACAACGGCGCCGATTACCTGGATAATCTTTCCAGTAGCCATCTTGAATCCTCTACGTAATTCGTAAACCTAGCTGTTAAACCGCGGAAGCACCCGAAACAATTTCGGTAAGCTCCTGAGTAATGCTGGCCTGACGAGCTTTGTTGTAAACCAACTGTAACTCTTTGATCAGGTTTCCACCATTATCAGTAGCGGCTTTCATCGCTACCATTCGTGCGGCCTGCTCACTAGCCAGGTTTTCAACGACGCCCTGATAAACCTGCGACTCGATATAACGACGTAGCAGGGTATCCAGCAACGCCTTAGGATCGGGTTCGTAAATGTAATCCCAAGACTTCTTCTTCAGTGTTTCATCATCACTTGCAGGCAATGGTAACAATTGAAGAATAGTTGGCTCCTGAGACATTGTATTGATGAACTTATTCGTCACCACATACAGTTTATCCAAACGCCCTTCATCATAGGCTTGTAGCATAGTGTTAACTGGACCAATCAAGTCCGAAAGCGTTGGGTTATCCCCCATTCCGGTAACTTGAGTCACGACATTGCCGCCCACAGACCCGAAGAATGATACCGCTTTAGAACCGATTAAAGCCAAATCAACCTGAACGTTTTTCTCAGACCATGACTTCATCTCTGCTAACAGTTTTTTGAACAGATTAATGTTCAAGCCACCACACAGACCGCGGTCTGTTGAAACAACCAGATACCCGACACGCTTAACTTCACGCTCTTCGAGATATGGGTGTTTATATTCCAGATTACCTAACGCTAGGTGACCAATCACACTGCGCATGGTTTCTGCATAAGGACGGCTGGCCGCCATGCGTTCCTGCGTTTTACGCATTTTGGACGCAGCGACCATTTCCATCGCTTTAGTGATCTTTTGTGTATTTTGTACACTTCCGATCTTGGAACGTATCTCTTTTGCGCCGGCCATTTCTGCTTCTCCTTATTAACCAGACGGCCCTAAGAACTGGGCCGAATAGTATTACCAGGACTGAGTTGCTTTAAATGATTCGAGCAGTTTTTTCAACTTGCCTTCGATATCATCGTTATAGCTACCAGCCGGGCCAATTTCGTTCATAAGGTCAGCATGCTCGCGCTGTGCAAAAGAAACTAAAGCAGCTTCAAACGCACCAATTTTCGCTAACTCAACATCATCCAAGAACCCACGTTCTGCCGCGAACAGAGACAGTGCCTGCTCTGCTACTGACATCGGTGCGTACTGTTTCTGTTTCAGCAGTTCAGTTACTTTCTGACCATGACTTAACTGTTTACGAGTCGCGTCATCGAGGTCGGAAGCAAACTGAGCAAACGCTGCCAGTTCACGATACTGAGCAAGTGCGGTACGGATACCACCAGACAGTTTCTTGATAATTTTAGTCTGAGCAGCACCACCAACACGAGATACTGAAATACCTGGGTTAACCGCTGGACGAATACCAGAGTTAAACAGGTTAGATTCCAGGAAGATCTGACCATCTGTAATCGAAATTACGTTTGTTGGTACGAATGCAGAAACGTCACCAGCTTGGGTTTCAATGATAGGCAGAGCTGTCAATGAACCTGTTTTGCCTTTAACTTCACCTTTAGTAAAGTTTTCTACGTATTCAGCGTTAACGCGAGCAGCACGCTCAAGTAAACGTGAGTGCAGATAGAAAACGTCACCTGGGTAAGCTTCACGCCCTGGTGGACGACGTAGCAACAGTGAAATTTGACGGTATGCCACAGCCTGTTTAGACAGGTCATCGTATACGATCAGTGCATCTTCACCGCGGTCACGGAAATATTCACCCATCGCGCAACCAGCATATGGTGCTAAGTATTGCAGAGCAGCTGATTCAGATGCTGTAGCAACAACAACGATAGTATTTTGCAGCGCGCCGTGCTCTTCCAGTTTACGAACTACGTTAGAAACGGTAGACGCTTTCTGGCCGATAGCCACGTACACACATTTGATGCCTGAGTCGCGTTGGTTGATGATTGCATCGATTGCCAAAGCAGTTTTACCTGTTTGACGGTCACCGATAACAAGCTCACGCTGACCACGACCGATTGGGATCATGGCATCGACTGATTTATAACCAGTTTGAACTGGTTGATCAACAGATTGACGGTCGATAACACCTGGAGCAATAACTTCTACAGGAGAGAAGCCATCGTTATCAACAGGACCTTTACCATCAATTGGTTGACCCAGTGTATTCACAACACGTCCTAGCAGGCCACGGCCTACTGGAACTTCAAGAATACGACCAGTACATTTAACTTTCATGCCTTCTGCCAAGTCGGCATAAGGACCCATAACGACCGCACCAACAGAGTCACGCTCTAAGTTCAGTGCGATAGCGTAACGGTTGCCAGGCAGCGCGATCATCTCACCCTGCATGACTTCGGCTAAACCGTGAATACGAATAATACCGTCATTAACGGATACAATCGTACCTTCATTGTGAGCTTCACTCACAACATCGAACTGAGCAATACGCTGTTTGATCAGTTCGCTGATTTCGGTGGAATTCAGTTGCATATGCTCCAGTCCCCTTAAGACTGCAAGACGTCAGTTAAACGCTCTAAGCGACCGCGGATACTCCCATCAATGACGAGGTCTCCAGCACGAATGATCACTCCAGCAATAACAGACTTATCAATTTTGCAATTCAGCTTAACTTTGCGTGACAGACGTTTTTCCATCGCTGCAGAAATTTTAGCTGACTGCTGTTCACTCAGTTCGTTAGCGGATAAAACATCAACTTCAATGGTTGATTCCAGAGAATCGCGCAATTGGATAAACTGCGTTAAAACTTCTGGTAGCGTCGTTAAACGCCCGTTATCTGCCATAACACGAATCAGATTCTGAACATGCTCGTCAATTTCATCTCCACAAACAGAGATAAACGTTTTAGCTAATGTTTCTGGTGCAATAGAACCAGAAAGCAGCTCCCCAACCTGTTCATTGCGCGTCACCTCAGCGGTGAAGGCCAGCATTTCCTGCCATTTAGCAACAGCTTGGTTTTCCACAGCAAAGTCAAAAGCTGCTTTGGCGTAGGGGCGAGCTACAGTAGCGATTTCAGACATGCCCCTCCCTCCTTACAGTTCAGCGACTAGTTTATCAACGATGTCGCTGTTAGCAGCTTCATCCACGGAACGTTCGATGATCTTCTCGGCACCTGCGATAGCAAGCATCGCAACCTGTTTACGTAACTCTTCACGTGCACGTTTACGCTCAGCATCAATTTCAGCTTGCGCTTGTGCGACGATTTTTGCACGTTCTGCTTCTGCTTCTGCTTTTGCTTCATCAATCATTTGAGTGCGTTGTTTATTCGCTTGTTCAATGATGACTTGTGCTTCAGCTTTCGCTTTTTTCAGTCGGTCGGTTGCGTCGGTTTGCGCCAGTTCCAGGTTCTTTTTAGCACGTTCTGCGGAAGATAAACCGTCAGCAATTTCTTTTTGACGTTTTTCAATGGCCGCCATAATCGGTGGCCATACATACTTCATACAGAACCAAACAAACAGGACAAACGCGATAGCCTGGCCGAGGATTGTTGCATTTAGATTCACAGACAATACCTCATATTCATTAGTGAATTAATGTTCTTACAGTGTTCCGTAACGTTAATTAGGCAACAGCGAACATTACATACAAGCCCAGACCAACAGCAATCATCGGAATAGCATCGACCAGACCCATTACGATAAAGAACTGTGTACGCAGCAGAGGAATTAAATCTGGCTGACGAGCAGCACCTTCTAAAAATTTACCACCTAGGATGCCGATACCGATCGCAGCACCGATCGCCGCTAAGCCCATCATCACAGCGGCAGCCATGTACAGCAGATCCATACTCAGGTTTTCCATGACAGTCTCCAGTTTGTTTCAGTTAATACAATTATTGATAAAATTAAATTAGTGTTCTTCAGATGCCATCGACAGATAAACAACCGTCAGAACCATAAAAATAAAGGCTTGTAGCGTAATAATCAGTATGTGGAAGATAGCCCAAGGTAGGCTTAACAACCACTGTGACCACCACGGAAGCAGAGCCGCGATAAGAATAAAGATCAATTCACCTGCATACATGTTACCAAACAGTCGCAGACCGAGTGATACAGGTTTTGACAGCAGGCTTACCCCTTCAAGAATCAAGTTGACTGGAATGAAGACAGGATGGTTAAAAGGCTGCATTGTGAGCTCTTTTGTAAATCCGCCAATTCCTTTCATTTTGATGCTGTAGAAGAGGATTAGGATAAACACACCAATAGCCATCGATAATGTGACACTAACATCTGCGGTTGGTACTGCACGTAATGCAGGTAACCCGAGATAATGTTCAGCAATATACGGAAGGAAATCAATTGGGAGTAAATCCATCAGGTTCATTAAGAATACCCAGACGAACACTGTTAATGCTAAAGGAGCAATAACTTTGCTCTTACCGTGATACATATCACGGACTGAGTTATCAACGAAACCAATGATCAGTTCTATTGCAGTCTGTAACTTACCGGGTACGCCACTAGTCGCATTGGCTGCAACTCTTCTAAATAGCCACAGGAACAGAGCCCCGAGAACTACTGAGAAAAAAAGCGAGTCAATGTTCAACGTCCAAAATGTTGGACTAGCGTGGGGATCGACCAACTTAAAGGTACTCAGGTCCAACTGAAGGTTTCTCAGATGGTGGCCTATGTAATCCTCTGTAGTCATCACTTCTCCTGATGCAGACATGATGCCTCTTACCCTTTTGTAGTTTAAAAATACTTACCGTTTAAAAACGGCTGGTGCAACAATCTGAACAATTAGCACCGCTAAATAGGTCAAACCCAGTGGTGTTAATGACGCTTTGAACACACCGAAAGCAACAACTAAAACAGCGATAGTTGTAACAACCTTTAGCCCTGCTCCTAATGCTAAGAACCAGGCAATGCGGACAGGTTCATCCTCTCCTTTTGCTTTCTGAAATTGTGATAGCAGCATAAATACGATATTTGGTAACCAGCATGCTAACCCACCAGCAAGAGCAGAGGCCCCCCATTCTATACTATTTGCACAGAAAGCCCCACTGAGGATCACTAAAGTTATCAACTGAACAGACAACTGCTTTACAGCATGCTTGTTGTCATAAAGAGATACAGACATAACTTTTGTTTACTCCCAGCTCTTCTCAGCCTCAGAAACGCTAAGTGTTGTATAAAACTGCCTTTGCGTAAATGTGTCAAGAGACAAAAACGTGCAAATTATACGGGCAGGCGAAATGAATTCAATCAGTAAGTAGCGAAAAGGTGAATAAATATTTAATTTTTTCGAGTTAGCGCAGAATTGTCGCTATAATATTTAATAAATAGTTAATGAATTGCTGCATACATTTATATAAATGTGATGTATATCACATTTAGCTTTATTCACTTTATTTATTCCTTCAATTTTATTCATAATAAAAAATAGATTTAATCTGTAAATCAAATAATTAAAGAAAGTAATTCCTAAGCAAAATTTTGAAGGAATAAATCCAATATTTTTCGATTAACTATTTTTTTTGCTAAATCGATTAAGTAAAAAGCATCAACTAGCCTGCATTTTTTCTTTCAACGCCTTATTTTTGCAACTTATTCGTTATTGCCGTGTAAATACCACGTAAAATATATATTTTTATTATCTGACTAAAAATAAAAATAGCTGGCCGTTTGTAAACGTCCAGCTATCGCTCTAAATGATAAAATTATTTGATAGAAAGCAACTTTATTTCATCGAAATTTTAACTAAATGACGCTGTTCATCAAGTTCAGGCACTTCAAGTTCAGTGATCGATTCAATCATAAACTCTTCTGGTAGTGCCATTTCATCATCACGAATGACGCCTTTCAGTGCATAAAAACGCCCTTCTTTTGAAGGCAAATGATGGCACCAACTCAACATATCGTTTAGTGATGCAAATGCGCGACTAATAACACCATCAAAACCATTTCCAGCCGGATATTCTTCAACACGAGATTGAACAGGTTCGATGTTAGTCAGCCCTAACTCATGTTGAACCTGTTTCAAAAAGCGTACACGCTTCCCTAGGCTGTCCAACAGAACAAAATGGGAATCAGGTCGAACTATTGCCAAAGGAACGCCTGGTAAGCCAGGCCCTGTTCCTACATCGATAAAACGAGTTCCGTTGAGTTGACCGTTCACCACTATGCTATCCATGATATGACGGATTAACATCTGTTGTGGGTCACGTACCGATGTCAGGTTATAGGCTTTGTTCCATTTAACTAATAACCCAACGTAATCAACTAACTGCTGTTTTTGCTTTTCAGTTAAATCGATATCGGTTTTGGCAAGTAACTGATTGAGTTTTGATAATAAATCCATGTTAAGCGCTCCGGCGTAGCATGCCTTGCTTTTTCAACCAAACAAGTAAAATAGAAATTGCCGCAGGGGTGATCCCTGATATACGTGAAGCTTGACCGATCGAGGTTGGTTTATGATCATTTAATTTTGCCATAACCTCGTTTGATAACCCTTTAACCTGTTTATAATCAAGGTCAACAGGCAACATCGTGCTTTCATTGCGTAACTGTCTTTCGATCTCTTCTTTCTGGCGCGCAATATAACCTTCGTATTTAACTTGGATTTCCACTTGATCCGCGGCTTGTGGATCTGTGAGCGCAGGGGCAAATAAATTCAATGACGTCAGCATTTGATAAGTCATTTCAGGACGACGCAGTAAATCTTCACCGTTCGCTTCTTTTGATAACGGAACGGTTAAAATTTCATCGATTTCTGTATGGTTATCTGATTTAGGGTGAACCCAAATGTCTTTTAAGCGCTGACGCTCTTTTTCAATCAGTTCCACTTTGTTGTTAAAGTGAGCCCAACGAATATCATCGACTAAACCTAACTCACGCCCTTTTTCGGTTAAACGTAAATCCGCATTGTCTTCACGTAGCATCAAACGGTATTCCGCACGTGAGGTAAACATGCGGTAGGGTTCTTTTGTCCCTAAAGTACAAAGGTCGTCAACCAATACGCCAATGTAAGCTTGGTCACGACGAGGGAACCAACCTTCTAAACCAAAGGCGTGTTGTGCCGCATTAAGGCCTGCTAATAAGCCTTGAGCTCCTGCTTCTTCATAACCTGTCGTGCCGTTAATTTGGCCAGCAAAGAATAGTCCATCAATAAATTTACTTTCAAGCGTTTGCTTGAGATCTCTAGGGTCAAAGAAATCATATTCAATGGCATAGCCAGGACGAATGATCCTCGCATTTTCCATTCCTTTCATAGAATGAACAATTTGCATTTGGACATCAAATGGTAAGCTGGTGGATATCCCATTAGGATAAATTTCATTGCTAGTTAAGCCTTCAGGCTCTAGGAAGATCTGATGTGAATCTTTATCAGCAAAACGCATGACTTTATCTTCGATCGAAGGGCAGTAACGTGGGCCGATCCCTTCAATCACTCCTGCATACATAGGGCTGCGATCCAAATTGTTTCTGATCACTTCATGGGTTTTTTCATTGGTATAGGTGATATGGCAAGGCATCTGTTGTGGATGTTGATCTTGTGAACCTAAAAATGAAAAAACAGGCATTGGGTCGTCACCTAGCTGTTGAGCTAACTGACTGAAATCAATAGTTCTTGCATCAATACGTGGTGGCGTTCCTGTCTTTAACCGATTAACACGTAAAGGTAATTCTCTCAAACGTTGAGAAAGTGAAATTGAAGGAGGATCTCCTGCTCGACCACCACTGTAATTTTCTAAACCAATATGAATTTTACCATCAAGGAAAGTACCAACAGTTAATACCACAGCTTTGGCTTTAAATTTTAAGCCCATGCGGGTAATAGCGCCTGTAACTCGATTGTTTTCAACAATTAAGTCTTCTACAGGTTGTTGGAAAATCATTAAGTTAGGCTGGTTTTCTAAAGCCATTCTGACAGCTTGGCGATAAAGAACACGGTCAGCTTGTGCTCGAGTTGCACGAACTGCAGGCCCTTTGCTGGCATTTAATGTTCTAAATTGAATACCTGCTTTGTCGGTTGCTGTAGCCATTAAGCCACCGAGGGCATCAATTTCTCTAACCAGATGCCCCTTACCGATCCCACCGATGGCTGGGTTGCAAGACATCTGGCCCAATGTATCAATATTGTGAGTCAGTAATAGGGTTTGACGCCCCATACGTGCAGCTGCCATTGCTGCTTCAGTACCGGCATGACCACCACCAATTACGATGACGTCAAATTGCTCTGGATAAAACATGTGTGAACCTTAAACGTTAGAAAATGCGGATTGTGCATTTGAGGAGAGAATTCTACTCAAGTTTGAGGAAGAGACCAAGCTTTAGGTTTCTCCCTTATATAATATTAAGATCTTTTTATTTAAAGATCTCTTTATTAGATCTTTTATTAGGATCACGGGTTTCTGTGGATAAGTGGATTTTCACTTTAAAGATCATAAAAGTGTAAAGGATCATATACTGTGAATGATCCGTGATCCGTTTGCGTATAAGCTGGGATCAAAAAGGGTACTTATGCACAGCCCTTGTCGGTCTTAAAACTTATACTCTGGATAACTACGGGTTAATACCGGGATCTTCCCTGAGTTATCCACAGTTGATTGCTGATAATTTAATCAAACTAGAGTTCGTTTGCCCAAATTTTAACCCATTCACCTGCGGGATCTTCCGGTATTTCGTGTTGTTGGACATTAATTTCCAAACATTCACCGATCCTTTTAGCCCCTTGTTTGATTAACAAAGCATCTATTTTGTGGATCGCACCACAGAAAGTGTCATATTCCGAGCTGCCGATCCCTACAGAACCAAATTGAACTTGGCTGAGATCAGGAGCGCTTTCTTCTATTGAATCAAAAAGAGGTTGAATATTTTCAGGGAGATCACCTGCACCATGTGTTGAGCTTACCACCAGCCATATGCCTTCAAGTGCTAAGTCACCAAGCTTTGGACCATGTTGAATTTCAGTTTCATGACCGAGTTCTTCTAAAATCTCAGCCATGTGCTCGGCAACATACTCCGCACTGCCCATTGTACTGCCACTTATTAAGGTTACTTTTGTCATGGTGATTCTCTTTCACAATAATAGGGCGCTATTGTACGCTGTGAATGAGCTGGGATCTACCTGTGGATAATGTGGTTATATCATTTTTTTTCTACGGATTGATTGTTCGTAAGATCGGGTTTTGTAAGGAGATCAGTGTTTCAGTGGATTGTATCTCATCAATGGTCTGAATTTTGTTGATAAGTACGTCTTGTAAAGAATCGATAGAACGGCACATCACTTTAATAAAAATGCTGTATTGCCCTGTTGTGTAATACACCTCGACAACCTCTTCTAAGGCATCCAATTTTTTTAGTGCGGTTGGGTAATCTTTTGCACTTTTTAAAATAATGCCAATAAAGCAACAAACATCGAAGCCTAATTGTTTTGGGTTGATATCAATACGTGTGCCTTTAATAATTCCTGCTTGTTTCATTTTTTCGACGCGGACATGAATTGTCCCAGGGCTAACAGCGAATTTTTTAGCTAATTCTGCATACGGTGTACGTGCATTTCCCATTAATTCGTGAAGTATGTCACGATCGAGATTATCGATTTGATAATTTTCCGGCATTATTTCACCTCTATTTTAACGATTATTCATTTTTATACCTGTTTTTTTATTCAAAACAAACAATAAGGGCTTTTTTTTATGATGGATATTGAATTTATACCTCATTTTGTTGCTTAATCTATACATCAGCTAACACAGCTAACAAATTATGGGAATAAATTATGGACAAGTCATTTATCGAACATCAGCAACAAATTAGTTTTGTGAAATCGTATTTCTCACGTTTACTTGAAAAAGAATTAGGGTTGATTGAAGTTCAAGGGCCAATCCTAAGCCGTTTAGGGGATGGTACTCAAGACAACTTATCTGGCAGCGAAAAGGCCGTTCAAGTAAAAGTGAAATCAATTCCAGGTGCAACCTTTGAAGTGGTTCATTCTTTGGCTAAATGGAAACGTAAAACATTAGGTCGTTTCGGTTTTAGTAAAGGCCAAGGTCTATACACGCATATGAAAGCGTTGCGCCCGGACGAGGATCGCTTAACCCCAATCCACTCCGTCTATGTTGATCAGTGGGATTGGGAAAAAGTGATGGCAGATGAGGAGCGTACTCTTCCTTATCTGAAGCAGACAGTGGGTAAAATCTATAAGGCAATAAAAGAAACAGAAGCTGCCGTCAGTAAAGAGTTTGGGCTGGCACCGTTCCTGCCAGACCAAATCCACTTTATTCACAGTGAAGAATTGTTACAACGCTACCCTGATTTAGATGCGAAAGGGCGTGAGCGCGCAATCGCAAAAGAACTAGGCGCAGTATTCTTAATTGGTATCGGTGGTAAGCTATCTAATGGTGAATCACATGATGTTCGTGCGCCTGACTACGATGACTGGACAACAAAAAATGAAGACGGTTTTTGTGGTTTGAACGGCGACATCATTGTGTGGAACCCTATTTTACAGGACGCATTTGAGCTCTCTTCAATGGGGATTCGTGTAAGCCCTGAGTGTTTGACTCGCCAATTAAGTTTAACTGGCGATGAAAAACGTATGGAGTTAGAGTGGCACCAAGCATTAGTAAAAGGCGAAATGCCACAAACTATCGGTGGTGGTATTGGCCAGTCACGCTTAGTCATGCTACTTCTCCAACGCCAACACATTGGGCAAGTGCAATGTGGTGTATGGGGTACTGAAATGCAAGAGTCCGTTGAAGGTATGCTGTAATTAGCGGCTAAAGCGACGTAACAGCCTGCTTTTTAACCCAGTATCAAAACGCCAAATATGGTCAAAGATCTTCATGATACTGGGTTTCCCATAATTTGACACAGATACCGCATGGAAGCGGTATTTACCTTTCTTCTGCATAGCTTTTATTTTCTGAATTAACTCATCTGGTAAACGCTGAGCAACAAAATCAGAAATCACCACGGCATCCGCATCTATCCACTGCTTTGATTCCAATTTTAGTGCAGTTTCTTGCAAACAAGCTGCTAAGTCAGTCCCACCTTTAAATGTTTGATGTAAAAAACGAATACATTGCTCTAGGCCATCAATAGAAAGTAAATCGTAATGTACTATCTCGGTGGAAAATAACATCACATGGCATGCTCGGTTATCCGCCAGCGCAATTTTCATTAACGCAAGGCAAAAGGCTTTGGCGCAGCGTTCATTTAAACCACCCATCGAACCCGATGTATCAATACATACAACAAATGGCCCTCTTGGCTGCTCTTCATCATGGTGATGGGTAATAGGACGCAGAACTTTTCTTTCTTGCCAGCTATCCCCTTGTAATCGGTAGGTTAGAAGCTGTTTTTCGAGTAATTTTCGATAGAATTCAAATTCAATATCTTCAAGGCCTAACATGGCGAGTTCTGCGGGTAATAGCCGTAAAATATCGTCACTTTGATTTAAACCGTTGACTTGCTCAGGTACCGTTTCGGGGACTTTCTCCATAATAGTCATTGGTTCTAGCACCACGCTATCATCAGGGATCGCTTGCGCGGTTTGGCTACGGCCTAATAATTGCGCTATTTTTTCGAGTTCCGGCTGCTGACGTAAAAAATCACTGTATCGGCTTAATAATTGGTCATTATAAGCTGAAGTCATATTTACACCTTTGGTTAAATCCCACAGCCGCCCTGCTGCTCGTTCATTTTCGCCAAGAATATCCTCTAAATTACCACTAAGCGCCAGTCGGCGCTGTAGTTCCGCCAGCAATTGTTCTTTTTCCTGTTCTAGTAGCTCTTTATGCAGTGTTGTAACTTGTAAAATTAAGCTAATACGCCATCTTTGAACAAATAATGATTGCCTTGCACTGCGGTTTTCTATTTTTCCACTTTGTAGCTGGTGCGCCTCACGATAAAATGGGGAATCCAGCTGCTGAAGTTTTGCTATAACACTTGGTAATTGGTTAAAAAAGGCATCTGTCGAAATCCCAAGGGACTGACGATAAAGTTCAAATTCTTCTGAAAGTTGTGCGGGAACAAGCGCATCTTGCATACGCTGTTTAAGATCTTTTTTCCAACCCGATAAATCTTTGAGTAAAGCTTTTTTTAATCGAGGGTGTTTTTCAAAAAACACCGCTAATTGAGGAGTTGCTAGCAAAGATATAATGATCTCTTCGATTAATTGGCCTTCATTAACCGAAAGCAACATTTCTAATGTGGCTAAACTCATCATCGTTATTCGGCCACTTTACCCGTGATTTGGTTACGTAACTGGTTTAGTTTTTCAGTGAGTTTCATGAAGCTTTGTTCAATATCCGCAAGCCAGTGAGATTCAATAAATAAATTGGGCTGCTGCTTTTCAAACTGATAGCGCGCGGTTTGAATCTCTTCTTGGATTTTATCCAGCTTATTTAGCCACTCTTGGTTATTTGTATTGGGCACAAGTGATGAAGTTTTATCTTGAATGTATAAAGTGGATGATTGATGGCTTACATCTAATAACTGTATCTGATTTAAATTATTTACCTCAGCAGTAATTTCTTGCGCAAAACCAATCCCATTTAGGTGAGCGGCTAATGTTGTTCCTTTATTTAAGAAGGTTATCAGGGCTTTTTTATCGGTTGTTACAAAAGTAACTTTCATATTATGCAGTTGCAGCGGGCGATGTAAAAACAGGGTAACTCGACCGTCATTGATATTTTCAGGCAATACATAAGATGCCTTACGAGCAAACATCGCATTGTTTTTATTGACTTTAAATGCATCTTGGTTGTTTTGGTCTTGGGTCGATGACATCCATTGCTGATAAATTTGCTCTATTTCGCGGGTAAGTTTTCGCTGTTGCCAGCCATCTTCTTGCAATAATGACTGCAAGAGTTGTGGTAATGCATTCATAGACTGCATATCGTGCCACAAACAATCTTTCAATAACACGAGGTCAAGAGGCGAAACACTGCTACGGCCATTAAAAAATGCACTTGCTTGCAGTAAATAAACCGCTTTTTTCCAGCGCCTATCGGAAACATAAAGTTGTTTATCTGTAGCATCTAATTGTTGGCGTAATTGGTAAATAAGTTCAAAACAGTGATCGGGCAGCGTAATTTTTGGAATTTCTTGCTGCCACTGTTGGTACTCTTCATCGCTGATTTTTAAATGTTCAGGGACTTGGGGTTCATCCAAAGAGGATTTTCCAGTTAAAAGCGCACGAAAATTTTGTTTTTCTTGCACTTTATCCAGCCAAATACGGACTAACATTCGGTCAAATAGGGCTTCAAGACTATTATCTGCATCGGGCAATTCATTTGATGCGGTGACTAATAGACGCATAGGAATTGGTTTTTCTTCATCTCCATTACGAAACTTGCGCTCATTTACCGCTGTTAATAAAGTATTTAAAATAGCGGGACCCGCTTTCCATATCTCATCAAGAAATACGACTTCAGCGTCAGGTAAATAACCTTTGGTTAAACGTTCATATCGCCCTTCATCTTTTAGTGCTTGTATTGAAAGCGGGCCAAAGATCTCTTCAGGTGTTGAAAATCGCGTCATTAAGTACTCAAAAGCATTCGCATGACGAAAAGCATACTTCATTCTTCGGGCGATTAAACTTTTGGCAATACCCGGAGGGCCTAGCAGGAATACGCTTTCACCACTTAATGTGGCTAATAGGCACAAACGAATAGCTTGCTGGCGTTCATACAAACCGCTTTCAAGGTAATTGCTTAATTGGGCTATTCGTTCAGCAAGCTGCATATTTATTCCTTTTATTAATAGAGGCGTTGATATCAAAACTATCAATTTCTTTTATTACATACTGCGACCTATTTTTCCATTTTTCTTTGATATGCCCCAAGAAATCAGAAAAAACGATTCAGCTATAAGTGATTCAATAAGTTATTGTTTTTTAGCTTTTCTAATACGAACGAAACGTTTCGATACCGATCACAAATATTGACCATCAATATTGAGTTGTGACTTATCTTTACTATTATTACATGAGCGAAACGTTTCGCTTATCAGAATGGCGGTGAAAAATGAAAAAGGGTGTTTTACTAAATGCCAATGTTACTTCTGTAATTGCAAAGTTAGGTCATACAGACCAAATAACGCTTGCGGATGCAGGCCTACCGATCCCACAAGGAACGGAACGTATTGATTTAGCCATTACGCAAGGCTTACCCGATTTCATGTCAGTTTTAAGTGTCATCACCCAAGAGATGCAAGTGGAAAAAGTCATTCTAGCTGAGGAAATCAGCACCAGTAACCCACAAATGGAAGTCGCTATTTTAGCTCACTTACAACAGTTAGAAGTTATTCAAAATAATACGATTGAAATTATTTATTGTAGTCATGAACGCTTTAAACAATTGACTCATGACAGTAAAGCGGTGATCCGCACCGGAGAATGCTCACCGTTCGCTAACATTATTCTTTGCTCTGGTGTGACTTTCTGAGGTGATTATGCAACCTTTATTAGAACTTATCGGGATCGATAAATCATTTCCTGGGGTAAAAGCGCTCAGTGGGGCTACATTAAATGTCTACCCAGGAAAAGTCATGGCGCTGGTGGGGGAAAATGGGGCTGGCAAGTCAACCATGATGAAAGTGTTAACGGGTATTTATAAAAAAGATGCCGGTCAAATCCGCTATTTAGGTAAAGAAGTCGCATTCAACGGCCCTAAAAGCTCCCAAGAAGCAGGAATAGGGATTATCCACCAAGAACTCAATTTGATACCTGAATTAACTATCGCAGAGAATATATTTCTTGGTCGAGAATATGTGAATGCATTTGGCAAAATTGACTGGAAAAAAATGTTCAGTGAGTCGGACAAACTGCTTAAACGGCTTAACCTTGATTATGATAGTCATCAAACTATTGCAGAGCTTTCTATTGGCGAACAACAAATGGTCGAAATTGCCAAAGTTCTGAGCTTCCAATCACAAGTTATCATTATGGATGAACCCACTGATGCACTTACAGACACGGAAACAGAGTCCCTATTTAGAGTTATCGAAGACTTAAAAGCTCAAGGCTGTGGCATTGTTTATATTTCCCATCGTTTAAAAGAAATTTTTGAAATTTGCGATGATGTGACCGTGTTCCGCGATGGCCAGTTTATTGGTGAGAAACCCGTTAGTGAACTAGAAGAAGAAAAACTGATTGAAATGATGGTTGGTCGCAAACTGGAAGACCAATATCCAAGGGTTGATGTGCCAAAAGGAAGTATCCGTCTGCAATTGGAAAATGTATCTGGTCCCGGTGTTACCGATGCGAGTTTTACTTTGAAAGCAGGGGAGATCTTAGGGGTTTCTGGCTTAATGGGCGCGGGGCGTACAGAGTTGATGAAAATCATTTACGGCGCAGCGACAAAAAAATCAGGCACGATAAAACTGGAAGGCAAAGTCGTAACACTGAAAACACCACAAGATGGCTTAAACAGTGGCATTGTTTATATTTCAGAAGACCGCAAACGTGATGGATTAGTATTAGGTATGTCAGTGAAAGAAAATATGTCATTGACGGCATTACGTTATTTCAGTCGTCCGGGAGGACGTCTCAAGCATGGTGAAGAGCAGCAAACCGTTAGCGATTTCATTCGGTTATTCAATATTAAAACCCCGTCTATGGACCAAATAATTGGTCATCTTTCTGGTGGAAATCAGCAAAAAGTGGCCATTGCGCGCGGTTTGATGACAAGGCCAAAAGTACTGATCCTCGATGAGCCAACGCGCGGTGTAGACGTTGGTGCTAAAAAAGAAATCTATCAACTAATTAACCAGTTTAAAAAAGAAGGGCTGAGTATCATTTTAGTTTCTTCAGAAATGCCTGAAGTAATAGGAATGAGTGACCGCATTTTGGTGATGCACGAAGGTCATATCAGCGGCGAATTTTCAGCCAAAGACGCGACACAGGAAGCCTTAATGGCAGCCGCAGTGGGTAAAAATTATGGCTCAGTTCAGGAGTTATCAGTATGAGTTCAACTACAGCATCATCAAAGCGCTGGTTTAGCAAAGCATGGCTAATGGAGCAAAAATCATTAATTGCACTATTAGTTTTGATTGCCATCGTATCAACATTAAGCCCGAATTTTTTTACGGTTAATAACCTATTCAATATCTTACAACAAACCTCCGTCAACGCCATTATGGCCGTTGGGATGACGCTAGTTATCTTGACCTCGGGTATTGACCTCTCTGTTGGTTCTTTATTGGCATTAACGGGCGCGGTTGCAGCTTCAATGGTTAGCGCCGACGTTAATGCCTTAGTGGCGGTTGCGGGGGCATTGGCACTGGGTGCTGCAATTGGGGCATGTACGGGGGTGATTGTCGCAAAAGGAAAAGTTCAAGCTTTTATTGCGACACTCGTCATGATGTTATTATTGCGTGGTGTGACACGGGTTTACACCGACGGTAGTCCTATCAATACAGGGTTTAGTGATAACGCAGACTTATTTGGCTGGTTTGGTATTGGCCGCCCATTTGGTATACCTACCCCAGTCTGGTTAATGATCATCGTTTTTGCGGCTGCGTGGTATATGTTGCACCATACTCGCCTTGGTCGTTATATCTATGCATTAGGTGGAAATGAAGCGGCTACCCGTCTTTCTGGTATTAATGTCGACCGCATTAAAATCGTGGTTTATGCCTTATGTGGACTGCTAGCAGCATTGGCGAGTGTCATTGAAGTTGCACGTTTATCATCGGCTCAGCCAATGGCAGGTAATGGGTATGAACTTGACGCTATCGCTGCGGTTGTACTTGGTGGTACCAGTCTTGCTGGTGGCAAGGGGCGTATCGTCGGAACATTGATTGGTGCACTTATCCTTGGTTTCTTAAACAATGGATTAAACTTATTAGGTATTTCGTCAAACTACCAGATGATTGTTAAAGCGGTCGTCATCTTACTTGCTGTACTTGTTGATAATAAAAAGTAACCCTACAGGAAAATTATTATGAAACTGAACAAACTAGCAACGTTATTATCGGCAGTTGCACTGAGTGCAACTGTTAGTGTCAATGCGATGGCGAAAGATAGCATTGCACTTGTCATTTCTACATTGAATAACCCATTCTTTGTGACGATGAAAGACAGCGCACAAAAAGAAGCGGATAAATTAGGTTATGAACTGATTGTTTTAGATTCCCAAGACAACCCTGCTAAAGAGTTAGCAAACGTACAAGATTTAACCGTTCGTGGGACAAAATTAATGTTAATTAACCCAACGGATTCAGATGCGGTAGGCAACTCAATATTAATGGCGAATAAAGCCAATATACCTGTCATCACTTTAGATAGAGCGGCTAACAAAGGTGAAGTTGTCAGCCATGTGGCATCCGATAACCGGATGGGCGGGAAAATGGCTGCCGACTATATTGCGCAAAAAACAGGTAATGAAGCTAAAGTTATTCAATTAGAAGGTATTTCAGGTACATCAGCAGCGCGTGAGCGCGGCGAAGGTTTTAATACTGGAGCAAAAGAGCACAAATTCAATTTACTGGCGAGCCAACCCGCGGATTTCGATAGAACAAAAGGCTTGAACGTAATGCAAAATTTGTTAACGGCACACCCTGCTGTTCAAGCGGTATTTGCACAAAATGATGAAATGGCATTAGGTGCGTTAAGAGCTTTACAAACCGCAGGCCGTACTGATGTTCTGGTTGTTGGTTTTGATGGTACAAATGATGGTATTAAAGCCGTTGAAGGCGGAAAATTAGGTGCAACTATTGCACAGCGCCCAGACCAAATTGGGATTGTTGGTGTACAGATTGCAGATAAAGTCTTAAAAGGCGAAAAAGTGGATCCAACGGTTCCGGTTGAATTGGAATTAGTGGTTAAACAATAAGATAAAACCGCCATGGGGAACTGTGGCGGTTTATTTAATTTGCGATCCATTGGGTCATAGAAAAGGAAATAAACGTTATGGGTACAGCAAAGTTGGTGGTTCTCGGTAGTATTAATGCGGATCATATATTAAATGTTAAGCATTTCCCTCAGCCGGGTGAAACTGTTAGAGGCGATCATTACCAAGTTGCATTTGGCGGGAAAGGTGCCAACCAAGCGGTTGCAGCAGGTCGCAGTGGTGCTGACATAACGTTTATCGCTTGTATTGGTGATGATGATATTGGTGCGAGTATAAAAAAACAATTATTTCTCGATAATATTAAAACTGAATGTATTGACGTCGTTGAAGGTGAAACGACAGGTGTTGCCCTTATTTATGTAAACCAACAAGGGGAAAACATAATTGGTATCAATGCAGGTGCAAATGCACGACTGACCAAAGAACGATTGGCTCAATATCAGCAAAAAATAGTGGAAGCGGATGCCGTACTGATGCAATTGGAATCCCCTATTGAAACAGTGCAAATGGCCGCTGAAATCGCGAAGAAAAACAATACAAAAGTCATTTTGAACCCGGCTCCCGCTCAATCATTACCAGATTCATTATTATCACTAGTTGATATCATCACGCCAAATGAAACAGAAGCTGAACATTTAACGGGTATTACGGTTAATGATAATCAAGGTGCTCAAGATGCGGCTGAAGTCTTACATCAAAAAGGTATTAGTAAAGTGATGATAACACTCGGCTCTCGAGGTGTTTGGTATAGTGAAAAAGGGCGTGAAGGTAAAATAATTTCTGCATTTCGCGTAAAAGCAGTGGATACTATTGCCGCAGGTGATACATTCAATGGGGCTTATGTTACAGCACTACTTGAAGGTAAGGCTGACGACGAAGCGATTATTTTTGCCCATGCAGCGGCAGCGATAGCGGTGACTCGCCCAGGAGCTCAACCCTCAGTTCCATGGCGTAAAGAAATTGACCAGTTTTTGACTCAACAGGATTAACTTGTGGCAACAATGAAAGATGTGGCACGCCTTGCAGGGGTGTCGACGTCCACCGTCTCTCACGTTATTAACCAAAATCGCTATGTCAGCGAAAGCATTACCATACGCGTTAAAAATGCGATTGAAGAGTTAAATTATGCACCTTCTGCTTTAGCGCGTAGTTTGAAGATGAATCGTACGAATACAATTGGGATGTTACTGACAACAAGTAATAACCCATTTTACGCAGAGGTAGTGCGGGGTGTAGAACGTAGTTGCTACGAACGTGGTTATAGTTTGATTTTGTGCAACACTGAAGGTGATCTTCAGCGAATGAATCATAGTTTAGAAACTTTGCTACAAAAGCGTGTTGATGGGTTATTGATTATGTGCACAGAAGTACAGGGGCCATCAAAAAATGTTTTGGCTCGTTACCCTGCTGTGCCAACAGTTATGATGGATTGGTCCCCCTTTGAGTCGGAAGGCGATATCATTCAAGATAACTCTTTTCTTGGTGGGGAAATAGCCACTCGTTACCTTATCGAAGCTGGTTTCTCTCGTATTGCCTGTATTGCAGGGCCACAAGATAAATCACCAGCAAGAGCGCGTCATCAAGGTTTTATTCAAGCCATGACAGATGGCGGTATTAATATTTATGATGATTATATCATTTTCAGTGATTTTGAATTTGCTGGTGGGTTTGAGTCAATGAATAAATTGCTCAATTTACCTATCCCTCCAGAGGCTATTTTTGCAGGTAATGATGCGATGGCTGTAGGCGCTTATCAAGCGATATATCAAAAGGGTTTGAAAGTGCCGGATGATATTTCAATTATTGGTTATGATGATATCGATCTTTCGCCTTATATGATCCCACCACTCACAACAATTCATCAGCCAAAAGATAAGTTAGGCCAACAGGCTGTTGACCAACTTATTTACCGAATGGATAACCCAGAGGCAAATGCGAGCGCTTTGGTTCTTACCCCAGAGCTAATTGAACGCCAATCGGTTAAAAAATATTAATTCTTCGCTTTTTTGGTTTTATTTTTTATTAAATTATCACCGTCTGTCTTACTTAATAATAAGAAGACAAAAGCCGAGATAAGCGTAATGACGCCAACGGTAATAAAGGTGTAGTGGAAATTATCGACCGTATTGCTATTAGGTTGTCCACCATAGAAGTTTAAGATTGCAGCACTGACTGCGATACCGAAGCTTATCGATAGCTGCTGAGTCACAGCTAACATACTATTTCCCGCACTTGCATTATTGTCTGTTAAATCAGCCAGGCAAATAGTATTCATTGCAGTAAATTGTACAGACATCACCATTCCTAAAATAAATAAAGGTACAACTAACAGATAAATCGACATACTTGGTGATTGTAAGGAAAACTGTGCAATCATTAATCCGATAATAATGGTGATAACAAATAATGTATTACGGTAGCCATACTTAGTTAAGACTCGAGTAACTCCCGATTTAGCAGTGATTGACCCTATTGCTAGTGGTGCCATCATCATTCCTGCCACAACGGCTTCGTAACCAAAACCCACCTGCAACATTAATGGCATTAAAAATGGAATACTGCCTGTCCCTAAGCGTGTTGCAATATTACCGCTTATCCCAATAGAAAAAGTGCGAGTTTTAAATAAATTCAAGGGAATTATTGCATGCTTAGTACGTCTTGCATGGAAAATATAAACAAATAAGAAGAGAAAGCCGACTAAGACAATAGTGGCTGGAATTGATGTTGAAAGGGACTTATCACTGAATAAGTCTAGGCTGACAGATAGCATGACTAAGCCAGAACCAAACAATAAGAACCCTAAAGTATCAAATTTACGTTTTGGCATTTTAAAGTCAGGCATATGTTTTAATGCATAAAAGATACCTAAAACACCAATAGGAATATTAATAATAAATATCCAATGCCAAGTTGCATAGGTGACTAATATACCACCTAACAGAGGCCCCAAAATTGGACCAACTAAACCAGGAATAGTGACAAAATTTAATATTGGCAGTAATTCACTTCGAGGGTAAGCCCTTATTAAGGCTAAACGGGCAACTGGCATCATCATTGCCCCACCAATACCCTGAATAACCCTTGAGGTTACTAAAAAATTTAAGGAAGGCGAAAGGGCACAAAGTAATGAACCAAAAGAAAACAAAGAAACCGCTAAAATGAATATACGCCTTGTGCCAAATCTATCAGCAAACCAGCCGCTGACAGGGATTAATAGAGCAACAGTAAGCGTATAGCTGACCACAGCTGACTGCATTGCAAGCGGTGAGTGATCAAGGCTCCTTGCAATATCGGGTAAAGCCGTATTCAAAATGGTGGCATCGAGCGCTTGCATGAAGAAGGCCATTGCCGCAATCCATGGAAGGCCTGACATATTTTTAGCTGTTTTGAACATCAGTTACCTATACAAGTAAATTAAAGCTTCAATTGGAATATTGTTTCGTTAGTCTTGCTTTTGGGTAATTGTTAATAAGTTATAGCAAAGGTCGAGTGCTATTGTACTTTTACCATGAATAATTGCATTGGCAAGTTGTTGATGAATTTCGACCTCTATAACCTCATTATCAGTGATGACATCAAAATAACGCTGATAAATAGAACGGAATAAATTAGCAAAAGAAATTAGGAAGGGATTGGCACAAGCTTTGTAAATAGTTAAATGAAAATGATAATCAACTCTCACCCAATGCGCCCTATCAAATTCTTTGGCGAGTAACTGCATTTCACTTGCTAATAATTGTAATGATTGTTTTTGTTCTTTTGTTGCATGTATAGCCGCAAGATAACAAGCTTGAGGTTCTATTGCGAGTCGAACCATTTTAAAGTGTTCCATCACGACCGATTGCTCTTCGCTATTGGACCACCACGTTAAGAGATCTTGGTCTAAAAAATTCCAATTTGAGGGCGGCATAACCCGGGTACCTATTTTGGGGCGAGCTAACACCATACCTTTTGCAGCTAATATTTTTATTGCTTCTCTTATTGCTGTTCGACTTGCTTGGAATTGTTCTGATAATTCTAATTCGCTAGGTAAAGTGGAATCAGGTAAATAGGTGCTGGTTAAAATCAACTGGCCAAGATTTTCTGCAATAATATAAGAACGATTTTTTTGTGAGGCTGTTTGTTGCTTACTTAATTCCATAATTCATCTCAAAGCATAATTCTTAGATACATATATTACGTGAGTAGGTGCGCAATTGCTGCTGAAATAGTCAATATATAGACCGAATTTAACTTATAAATACCTTTTTGGCTAAAAAAAACACGAACAAAATAAAAATTCAAAAAAACACTTGCGAGAATTTTTCGACTCCCTATAATGCGCATCCGTTGTCACGACAAACC
>NZ_JAMPSX010000035.1:0-39276 GCF_028484875.1 Providencia sp. PROV032 | reverse complement strand
CATTCATGGCTTTCGCGGCATCTGCAACTGTATAGTTCTGATCCACAACCAGCTGAGCTGATTCACGTCTGAATTCTGCACTGAAATTTCGTTTTTTCATTAAGGCACCTGTGTTGTTCTGAGGTAAGCATATCACCTCTGTTCAGGTGGCCAAATTTATTAAACCACTACAATCTACACTTTGTTATACCAAAGCTTTGACAGTGATTTTTCTCGAGATGACTTTCAGCACGCTTTAGGTGGCATGCATATTTTAGCTTATGACCAACAACATATTGTTGGCCACGTTTCCATTGTTCAGCGCAATATGGCATTAGGTCATCAGCCCGTCACAGTAGGCTATGTCGAAGCTATGGCGGTCTTAGATAACTACCGCCGCCAAGGTATTGGTCGACAACTCATGTTAGAAACTAATGAGATAATCGCTAATTGTTATCAACTCGGGCTGTTATCTGCTTCTGAAGAAGGCCGCCATTTATATCAATCGGTTGGATGGCATGTTTGGGAAGGGAAGCTCTATGAGCTCAAACAAGGCTCTTACATTCATTCCATTGATGAAGAAGGCGGTGTTTTTGGATGGACAAAAGATAAAACAATTGATTTTTCCCAACCACTCTATTGTGACTTTCGCAGTGGTGATCAGTGGTAATAGATTGAAGATAATTGATAACGATGCAGAGACTCCCCATGAAAGAACAAAATATTTATGATGACCCCATTTTCTTTAAAAATTATCAAGCATTAAGAGTCAATGATACAGGTCTTAATGGCATCATGGAAGAGCCGGCACTAAGGGCGCTATTACCTGATTTAAAAGGTAAAATCGTTCTCGACTTGGGATCTGGCTTTGGTGATTTTGCACGGTATGCGCACAGTAAAGGGGCGAAAAAAGTTTACGGTATTGAGCTTTCAAGTAACATGATAGAACAAGCCAAAAAGCTGACCCATACTGATGATATTGAGTATATTCATGCGTCAATGACTGATCCTATGACATTCGTTGAACATTTTGACTTTATTATTTCCTCTCTTGCAATCCACTATATCGAAAACTTTAATCAGCTTGCAAGCGAGGTCTATTCTCACCTCAAAGAGGGCGGGAAATTTATATTTTCGGTTGAACATCCAATGTGTACGGCTCATGCATCTTCATTTATGAAAAATGAGTCTGGTGAGTTTATCTGTATGCCTGTCGATAATTATCAGGATGAATCTATACGTCATACCTCATGGTTTGTTGATAACGTCATTAAATATCACCGAACTGTCGAAAGTTATATTATGGGGTTACTCAACGCAGGATTTGTTATCGATGCACTTAAAGAGCCCAAAGTCATTAATGAAGCCCTATTGGCAAAACCAGAAGCTGAAATTTTTAATCGCTATTCACCTTTTTTAATTATTAGCGCACACCGCTAGCACATTCTTAACAATGGGTAAAATGTTGCACCTTTGCTATCTCGGTGATTGCGTTATACTCGTCGCGGGCAAAAAATAAGAAATGTCGCGTTTTGAATGGATATGCCCCAACAACAGGACATATCCACCAAAAAAAAATAAAAGTTAACTCAAAGGGTTACGTTGTTTATCCACCTCTTCGATTAAGCGATTAACGTGCTGACTGGCAAACATCTCTTCTAAAGTATTCGTGAGCTTACGGCGCCAGTTAGGGTATTCATAACTGGTTCCGGGGATATTTACGGGCTCCTTTATTCCTAACCAATCTTCCGGTTGTAACCCCAATAATGCACTGCTTGAGCCCGCGACAAAACGATGTAATTGCTCGACAAGATCTTGTGATACTTCATCTGCCGATAAATGCCCGTTCGCAAGTGGATTATCCGTGTTTCTCGACCTTAACGCGGTTAACAAGCCCTGTTTTACCGCCTCGCGATCCTGTCTTAGGTGAGCTAACATGTTGGCATCGGGATAAAGACCTAATTGCTCACCCAATACAAAGTCATGCCCTTCCCAATATCCTTTTAGTGTTGCCATATCATGTGTCGATATGACAGCCATCGCTTGCTCCGCCCACATTTCAGGAGGTCGGGCTTGACGTTGGTCGTCATGCTCAAACCACAACACTTTGTATGAAAACACACCATAGTCATGCAGTTTACTGACGATTTCCTCAGGGACGATACCAAGATCTTCGCCAATAACCATGCACTTCATACGCTGACTTTCTAATGCCAAGATAGCCAGAAGATCATCCACGGGATAACGCACATAGGCGCCACGCGCTGCGCTTTCTCCTTCGGGCACCCACCAAAGACGTAATAATGACATCACATGATCAATACGCAATGCCCCGCAATTTTCCATATTTGCACGTATTAAGTCGATAAAAGGCGCATAAGCACGTTCTACTAAGGTGTATGGGTTAAAAGGCGCCACTCCCCAATTTTGCCCTAGCGGCCCTAAGATATCAGGCGGAGCACCAGTAGAGGCTTGAGTACAATATAACTTGCTGTCGAACCACGTCTCAGCCCCTCCTTGGGTAACACCAACGGCTAAATCTCGGTATAAACCTATTGGCATATTGGCATCACGGCAACGTTGCCAACAGTCAGAAAATTGCTGCCATGCCAACCATTGCAACCACGACCAAAATGCGATTTCATCTTGATGTTCTGTGCAAAATTGTTTTACTGATGGAGAGTCTGCATGGCGATACTCCTCAGGCCAAACAGGCCATCCCCAATAAGCTTCGTTTTGCGCCATCAAGGTCGCATGTAGTGCATCAAAGGCGGCTTGCCAATATAAACTCTCACCACGTTCATCGACAAACTGTTCAAAAGCTAAACGTAATGAGTCTGCTTTCTCTCGTAATGAAAATTGTTGCCAAGCAAAGGTTAATGCCGTTAGTTTTAATTCAGTAACCGTCGAATAGTCAACAAGATCACTCGTTCTAGCGGAGTGTAAACGAGCCTGCGTTTCCGCTAAATCCCACCAGCGCTTTCCTTGCTCACTTAATTGAAAGTCAGCAACCGAATCCACATCAATATAGATAATATTGAGCCAACTACGTGAAGATGGGCTGTATGGGCTGGCACTTTCTGGGTTTGCTGGAAATAATGAGTGAATGGGGTTTAAGCCCACAAAGCTACCGCCTCGAGTCGCTATTTCCCCGACTAAATGCTGAAGATCACCAAAGTCACCAATCCCCCAATTACGGTTTGATCGTAATGTATAGAGCTGAATATTCGCGCCCCACAGCTTTTTGCCCTTCTCAATTTCAGCCGGTATATAACAACGCTTTGGTGCCACAATCACCGTACAATGCCATTGCTTTTCTTGCTGCTTAAGGAGCAAACTGTGGTAACCCACAGTAAGATTTGCAGGCAACACTAGCGGATGCCCAGCCAACACATTTCCTTGGTGTTGGCATTGCTGATTTTCCGTTTCAAACACCCATTGAAACTCGCCACTCCCTTGAATGGCGATACTGATTTCATCATTCTCACGAATGACTTTTACGGTTGGCAAAGGCAGACTTTGTTGTTTTAAATGGGGGGCCTCCCCCCCCATAGCATCAAACAACTTTTGCTGGATATCTAATTCAATATCCTGCAACTGACCATAGGCATTAATATAGTTTGCAGCGATGTCTGGCGAGAGCCTTTCAACATTCTTTCTTTCACACTGCATATTCTCTCCTATGCCTCACGCTTTGCTTGCCAAATACGCGCTTGATAATCAGCAATGGTACGGTCTGAACTGAACATGCCGCAGCGTGCTGTATTTAAGATGGCTGTTCGTGTCCATGCATCTTGATCTTGATATAACGTTGCCGCTTTTTGTTGTGCATCAACGTAGCTCGCAAAATCAGCCATCAATAAATAAGGGTCTCCGCCTTCTTTGCCCAGACTCTGTACCAACTGTGCAAAGGCTTGCGTATCACCGTCACTGTAGGTGCCATCTTCTAATTCAGTGAGAACCGCATCCAGTACAGGATTATTTTTACGCCATGTGAGTGGGTCATACCCGTTCGCTTTCAGTTGCTTAACTTCATCAACAGTCAGTCCAAAAATAAATATATTTTCTGCGCCCACTTGTTCTGCAATTTCCACCGTTGCACCATCCAGTGTTCCCATCGTCAATGCCCCATTTAACGCTAACTTCATATTACCCGTTCCTGAAGCTTCTTTGCCCGCCGTTGAGATTTGTTCAGAAATATCCGCTGCTGGGATAAGTTTTTCGGCAACAGAAACACAGTAATCAGGTAAAAAGACGACTTTAAGTTGATCCCCCACAATTGGGTCATTGTTTATCGCTTCAGCAACTTTATTGATGGCATAAATAATATTCTTAGCCAAATAATAGCCAGGTGCCGCTTTAGCGCCAAACAAGAATACGCGAGGTACGCGTGGTGTTGTTGGGTTCTCACGAATATCTTTATACAGAGCAAGTATATGTAATAAATTAAGGTGCTGACGCTTATACTCATGCAACCGCTTGATTTGAATATCAAACATGGCTTGCGGATTGATCACGATACCTGTACGCGCTTTGACAAACTCTGCTAATCGTTGCTTATTACGTTGCTTAATTGCACGGTATTTTTGCTGGAATTGGCGGTCGTCAACATGTTCTTCCAAGACGTTGATCGCTTCAAGGTCATTAGCCCATTCATGCTTAACCGTCTCATCAATTAACGCTGCTAACTCAGGGTTACACTGTTTAATCCAACGACGTGGTGTGACGCCATTGGTGATGTTCAGAAATTTCTCAGGCCATAACTGATTATATTCAGGGAATAAATCTGTCGTGATTAACTTAGAGTGCAACGCGGCAACACCATTAATCGCGAAGCAAGATACGACGCACAAGTTTGCCATGCGTACCTGCCCTTCATAAACCACAGCAACTTTAGGCCAAACCGTCTGGTCAGTTGGCCATTTTTGTTCGACCAATTTTTTAAACCGCTGATTAATTTCATGAATGATCTGCATATGACGAGGTAACAACGGCTGCATAATGCTTTCATCCCAGCACTCAAGCCCTTCTTGCAACAGAGTGTGATTAGTATAAGCAAATGTTTGGCTCGTGATTTTCCATGCGGTATCCCAATCGAGCAGGTGTTCATCCAGCAATACACGCATCATTTCAGGAATAGCAATCGTTGGGTGCGTATCATTCAATTGAATCACTTCGTATTCAGGTAATGACGCTATCGCTCTGCCTTCACGATGGTGACGGCGTAAAATATCCGCAACAGAGCAAGCACATTGAAAATATTGCTGCATTAAACGTAATTGTTTTCCTGCTAAGTGATTGTCATTTGGGTATAAAACTTGGGTCAGTTTCTGCGCGTCTACCCCTGTTTTTTCTGCCTCTAAAAAGTGTCCTTCATTGAATAATTCGAAATTAAATGGTTGAGCATGTGACGCTTGCCATAAACGTAAAGGCTGCGTTTCATTATTCAAATAACCGACAACCGGTAAATCCCACGCTTCACCCTGTATGATAAAAGCAGGTTCCCAACGTGAAACATGACCATCTTGTGTGACGTTGCCACCAATACCTACTTGTACATTTAACTCAGCATTATGTCTAAACCATGGATAGCTATCACGCTGCCAATTATCAGGGGCTTCCACTTGCTTACCATCCACAAATGACTGTTTAAACAAGCCATATTGATAATTCAAGCCGTAACCAATCGCAGGTTGACCAACAGTGACCATTGAGTCTAAGAAGCAAGCTGCAAGCCGCCCTAATCCGCCATTCCCTAATGCCGGATCAACTTCTTCTTCAAGTAAATCACTTAACTCAATATGGTATTCTTTTAATATATCTGCAATTTCCTGGTACCAACCTAGGTTTAACAAGTTATTTCCTGTTAAGCGCCCAATCAGAAACTCCATTGAAATATAATTCACATGACGAAGTGTGGAGGATGTGGATTTTTTAGGATTCGCTGCCAATAACTCAGCAACAGCATGACTAATTGCCTGCCACCATTGGTGGGAAGTCATTTCCTGTTCTGACTCCAGCCCTAAAAATTGCCATTGACGTTTTAGTGCTGCCTGAAATTGTGTTTTGTTGAAGGTAAGATGCGACATAAATAACCAGACCTCATTATTAGTAAGAATGTATTGGCCTAGTATGCAGAGCGCTTTAACCCCCTTCCTCATCCCAGACAAAATTCTATCGGGAGTAGGTAGGAGGAGGAGAAAAATAAAACAAAAAATAAATTAAAATCAAAAAGTTAATTTAAATCTTTATCATTCCTCCTATCCCATCTAACCGTTATCTCAATATTCTTGATCGCCTCATCCCCCCATAAAAGCTTTTCGATATTGTTCTATTGCCTCACGCTAAAAATGCGTTCTAACGAAATCAGAGTAAATTGTGATACTGCGCACCTTTGTCATGATCAATGATCTAACATGCTTGCATAAATCTAGAATCTGATAGAAGTTATATAAAGAACTTTGATATATCACGAGCGAGTACTTCTTCCGTATGGTTACCCCACTGAGTATGTTAATTCCGTCTAAGTTAAGCCGTCCTGTCCGCCATCAAAATACGGTGGTGCGCGAGCGACTTTTAACTTTATTAGGGTCAACAACACATTACCGCCTTATTTTAGTCACTAGCCCTGCGGGGTACGGAAAAACGACGTTACTTTCCCATTGGGCAACCGAGAAACAACATATCGGTTGGTACACACTCGATGATGGAGACAACCAATCGGAACGTTTTGCCCATTATTTAATTGCGGCAATCCAACAAGCCACCCAAGGTTGTTGCCCAAATAGCGAATCAATGGCACAAAAACGCCAATACGCTAATTTAAACTCATTGTTTTCATTGCTTTTTATCGAATTAACACAATGGCAGCACCCCATTTGGCTAATCATTGATGACTATCATCTGATCAATAACCCAGCCATTCATGATGCTATGCGTTTTTTTTTGAAACACCAACCTGATAACCTGACACTTGTTATCTCCTCCCGCAATGTCCCTCAGTTAGGTGTTGCTAATTTACGAGTGCAAGAGCAGCTTCTTGAAATCGACAGTCAGCATTTAGCCTTCACCCATCCAGAAGCCAAACAATTTTTTGATAATCGCCTTGAAATCCCACTGGAAACAAGCGAATGCCAACGGTTATGTGATGATGTTGCGGGTTGGGTTACGGCATTGCAGTTAATCGCCCTATCAGCTAAGCAAGACTCCCATGCAGCAAAACACTCCGCACGTCGATTATCAGGGATTAATTCCAGTCACCTAAATGAATATTTAGTGGATGAGGTTCTCGACAATGTAAATGGGGAAATGCGCCGTTTACTTCTGACCAGTTCATTATTGCGCTCAATGAATGATGCATTAATTGCGCGTATTTCTGGTACGGAAAATGGCCAAATGCAATTGGAAGATATCGAACGCCAAGGGCTATTTTTACAACGAATGGATAGCTACGGTGATTGGTTTAATTACCATCCCTTATTTAGTAGTTTCTTGAGGCAGCGTTGCCAATGGGAACTCGCCAGCGAACTTCCTCAACTGCATCACGCTGCCGCAGAAGGCTGGATGGCACTGGGTTTCCCGAGCGAAGCTATCCACCACGCTCTCGCCGCTGAAAATCCATTAATGTTACGGGACATCCTACTACAGCATGCATGGGAGCTATTCCATCAAAGTGAATTATCATTACTCGAAAGCTCATTACAGGCTATACCGTGGGAAATGCTATTGGATAATCCTAAGCTTATTTTATTACAAGCTTGGTTAATGCAAAGCCAGCATCGCTATGGTGAAGTGAATACTTTATTGGATAGCGCCGAGCGAGAAATGACCAAAGAACTCGACCATGCGCTACGGGGTGAATTTGACGCGCTACGCGCCCAAGTTGCTATCAATAAGGGTAACCCAAATGAAGCAGAGAAACTGGCACACTCCGCGCTCAATTTGCTTCCTGAAACCAACTATTATGGGCATATCATTGCAACATCTGTACTCGGTGAAGTTCATCATTGCACGGGGAATTTACAGCGTTCCCTTAGCATGATGCAAGAAATCGAAGCCATGGCCCATCGCCATTCAACTTGGCACTATGTTCTATGGAGCATGCTGCAACAAAGTGAGATTTTATTCGCGCGTGGGTTTCTGCAATCAGCCTATGATATTCAAGAAAAAGCGTCTGAGTTAATTCATGAACAACATCTAGAACAATTGCCTATGCATGAATTTCTCTTACGTATTCGCTCACAATTAATGTGGGCTTGGGGAAGACTCGAAGAATCGGAAAGTGCAGCACGTTTAGGCATGAAAGTACTGTCAAATTACCAACCTCAACAACAGCTGCAATGTGTTGTTTTAGTTGTACTCAATGCGCTCGTTCGTGGTGATATTGATAACGCTCGCAGTCATTTGCATTTAATCGAAAATTTACTCAGCAATGGGATCTATCATGATGACTGGGTCTCAAATGCTGATGAAGCGAGAGTCATTTATTGGCAGTTAATCAATGATAAAACTGCCGCTGAAAGCTGGTTACAACAAACATTAAAACCCGCTTTGGCAAGTAATCATTTTTTACAACGTCAATGGCGTAATATTGCCCGTGCCCAAATTCTACTTGGTGAATATGACTCCGCGTTTGAAATCCTTGAAGAGTTGAATCTTAATGCGCGCAATTTGGAGCTAGTGAGTGATTTAAATCGCAATTTACTGCTGCTTAATCAACTTTATTGGCAGAAAAATGACAAAAATGCCGCCCAATCGACACTGATTGAAGCCCTTAATCTTGCGGGTCGTACTGGTTTTCTGAGCTATTTTGTCATTGAAGGTGAATCGATGGCGCAGCAATTGCGCTTGTTGCTACAGCTTAATGTCCTTTCTGAACTAGAAAGACACAGAGCACAGCATATTTTACGTGAAATCAATCAACATCATCGCCACAAGTTTGCTCACTTTGATGAAAACTTTGTAAATCGCTTATTAACCCATCCTCAAGTTCCTGAGTTAATAAGAATTAGCCCGCTAACTCAACGCGAATGGCAAGTCCTTGGGTTGATTTACTCAGGTTATAGCAATGTGCAAATAGCCAATGAATTTAACGTGGCTTCGACCACAATAAAAACACATATTCGCAATCTGTATCAAAAACTGGGCGTGCTTCATCGCCAAGAAGCAGTGGCACTCGCTCGCCAATTACTGCAAACCATGGGCTATAATGCGGTTTAAATCGAGTAGAAGACAGGAACACTCCTGTCATCCTCTCACACCACTAATAAAAGAGGCCGCACTAGGCAACCTTGAAAAAATTAGAATGAATAACTCGATAAGCACTTTAACTAAACAATTTAGCTTGCCATGTCAGCATTTTTATTGGATTTATTAAGACTGAGAGGAATGGTGTTGTGACTGATATAGTTCAGGCTAAGTACACTATCATCAGATACTCAGTTCGTGATAACCGCACATTACACCACTATCAAACGTACCCTTGCATTTTTAATCTAAACATATAGTTTTTGTTGATTGTGGCACCTTGATACACAGAATATAAAATTCTAATTAAAAAGATCACCGATGCTAGCCTAGTGTCACCAGTACTTTCTGCAATACCGTTCGCACCAAGCGACAACGTTATAAATATAAGACCAACAACTAACCACAGAGCAAAAGACCCCCACATTTTTCTATACAGATACACCCAAAAACCAAAGAAAAATGCCGTCCATGAGAATCCGTTTTTGACTATAACGGTGTTCGTACCTTTCGTAAACGTTATATATTTAAGGTTAGCATTTATTGAATTATCCATAATTCTTTCATCACATAAGTTAAATTTTACTTGCAATGTACAATAAAAAATAAGCTTATAGCGAGCTTCAGTTCGATTACAACGTATTCACTCTGATCAATCTAGAATCGAATAGGAGACTGGAACACCCCCGTACATACGAAGTTGGTTCATGTTAATGCAGGAACGGCCAGCACAGCAAACAGACAGCACCACGCTCGACGCATCATTAAAAAAGTGCGCATTACGCGCACTTAGAGGACATAGAACAACAACGAGGTATTTAAATTTATGGCTTTTTCACATTTTCAATAAATGTCTTACGTGCCGATTTGGATCCTAAACGTTCAGCTTCATCAAGCAATTTCAATGCACTATCTATATCACCGTTATCAATCGATTTTTTAATAGCCTGATTAAAGTAATCTTCTGTACCGGATAAAATTTCGGCTTGTTTTACTGGCGGAGTAGCCACTGCAACCGATGTACTTGCAGTATCCCCCACAGTGACAGGGGCAACTTTAGGTGAACCAAATAGTGCACCAATCAACACGCTTGAATTCGAATTTGAAGCGACATTTAGCTTTAACTTACCTTGAGTTACGTGCTTAGCGATGGGGTCTGGAATATCAGGCACCGCATTTCCGACACCCTTCGCGTAAGCTTTTGCTGGGTCAATTTGAGTTGTCGTGTTCTTTAAATCATCCGGTGTGGTAAACACCAGTAAATAAAGCTGTTTTTGGCCTAATGCAGGAGTCAGTTTAATTGTGCCACTCAGGCTATCACCTTCCATGACACTGGCCTCTTGATAAGTAAAATATTGGCTAGGGAAATAAGCAAAAGGCGTCATATTTTGGTCAAAAACCAACACATTAGGCGAATACACTTGATGGCGGTTTATTTCGCTATTCAAGTTTATGGTTAACTCACCCATATTGGCAGGAACACTATAAGCAGCAACAGGGCCACTAATATTGGCGAAATTAAGGGATTGCCCTTGTTGAGCTAAATCAATAATTGATTTTTCAGCTGGATTAACTGGTATCCATGATAGTTGCTGTAATGCAGTTGTCGCTATATTGGGTGCTGCTGATAAATCTTGCGGCACGATATTCACTTCTGCGAAACTGATAGCAGGTACCCCCGCCAGCAACCCCATACTTAAACACAGCGCTAAAAGTTTCTTTTTCATTATATTTTTCACCTATCATCGCATTGATAATAAATGGGAAGATATCGCTACCTTCCCTTTGTAATTACCACCAAATTTCCATTTGAGCGCCATAAGTGAATTCGTCATTATCACCACGACTATTGGTTAACGTGCCTTTACCGCTATTATCTCGGAATGCATTATTGGTAATATCGCCGCTGCTATTTTTCGCATAGCCCCAGTTTTCATCCCATTTTGCATAACTTACATAGAAACGAATGGCGGGACGAGACCAAATACTATCTCCGGCTTGCCATTGCTGGGCTAACGTCATTTTATATTGGCTATTATGTGAGCCAACCTCTTGGGATTTCACGTTATCGTACCCAACTTCAAATAATGTGCTCATTATTGGTGTCCACTTGTACATAGGTCTGACACCGACCGTCCACCAATCCGTTCCTTTGCCATTATCCAAGTCGAGTTTTTGGTACATTCCGACATACATTAAGTCCCATTTATCACCGAGGGAAATACCTCCGTGATCAATAAACCGCCATAGCTTACCGTCATTGTTAATACTTGAGCCTTGCGCCACACCTTTCCCTTGAGATGTCATCGCATCCGTTGCGTACTGAACAACAAATTTATTGAAGCCATTGAGAACACTTTGAGTGTGTTCCGCAGTGAACATCCAACCATTTTTTGAGGCATCATTTTCTAAATGGTAACCATCAGAAGGGTTTGCACGCCCATAGTCGATTCCCAGTTCTAGAACACCACCTGGGTTGACTTCAAGGTTTGATAGACGGACATCATAGGTATCATTTGCAGTACGATCTGCATACTTACGTTGCTGATTACTAATGAAGTTGTAGGAACCACCCGTTTCAGAAGCGCGAGTCGCCGCTAACGCCAGTTTTCCGAAACCTAAATCAATATTATCAATCCCTGTGCCTGGACCTGAAATATCCCAATAGTAAAAGTCAATCATATGAATATCGTGACGTTTATAGAAACGCTTACCCGCCCAAATATCAGCTTCTGGTAAACTGTCGATCAGGTTATTCCCTTGCACAAAAACCTCACGAAAAGCGGGGCTAGTGCTTTCCCAGTCATTCTGCTGCGAAACGGAATAAGCGACATTCGTATCAAAATAAAAGCTCTTATCGCCTTCTTTCCATACCTCTTGCCCTAATTTTAACTCTGCGTAAGTTTCACATTCATTACCTAAACGGTATTTACTTTGTGCACCTGTGACTTGAAAACATTTTTGCTCTCCACCGCTTCCCGTCCAACCAATACCAGAACGCGCATAACCGTGGAAATCAACTGCGAATGCCTGTAGTGGAACTGTTGCTGCAAGAATAGCCATAGTTAACGAATGCTTACGCAAAGTTATCATTTTAATACTCCTAGAGTTGCTTTTATTATGTAGGGATAGTGTTAAACGCCCTGTTCTTTATGCAACCGACGACACGCAGTACCATCCTCTCGAAATAGGTGGCAGCGTTCAGGTGGCAGACCAATGGCGAATGAGGCCCCCTCCTCAACTAACACAATATCGTTTTGCCGATATACAAGGTTTTGGGAGATAGCAGGGATCTGAATATAGATTTGTGTTTCATTACCTAACTGCTCAACAACTTGCACAGTCCCCTCTAAAACAATGCTGGCAATGTTGCTCGGTAAAAGATGTTCAGGGCGAACCCCTAAAGACATCCGGCTACCGACTTGAACATTTGAGCTATCAACAGGTAGCCAAATCTTTTGGTTATTGGGTAATTCAACTTGAACTTGTTCTACTGCGGTGGCAGTTACCTTTACAGGTAAAAAATTCATTTTTGGCGATCCAATAAACCCTGCAACAAAACGGTCAGCAGGATAATGGTAAAGCTCCAGAGGCTTACCCACTTGCGCCACTCTTCCGGCATCCAGTACCACAATTTTATTGGCAAGAGTCATCGCTTCTACTTGGTCATGAGTCACATATATCATTGTGCGTTTCAACCGTTTATGCAGCTTGGATATTTCAATACGCATTTGCACTCGCAAAGCCGCATCAAGGTTAGATAACGGTTCATCCAATAAAAATACGTTTGGCTCCGCAACCAAGGTACGCCCAATGGCGACACGCTGACGTTGCCCGCCGGATAGCGCTTTAGGCCGTCGCTCAAGTAAATGAGCCAGTTGCAAAACCTCGGCGACTTGTGTGACTCGTTGGTTTCTTATCGCTTTACTAACACCGGATAATTTCAAACCAAACGACATGTTTTCGGCAACGCTCAGGTGCGGATAGAGTGCATAAGACTGAAAAACCATTCCAACACCGCGTTCTGCAGGTGGTATTTCATTCATTTTTGTTTCGCCGATGAATAAATCACCACTAGTGATATCTTCAAGGCCTGCGATCATCCGCAATAACGTCGATTTACCGCAGCCTGATGGCCCAACAAAAACAACAAACTCACCCTCTTGGATATCGAGATTGATATTTTTCAATACCACGACATCCCCCCACGCCTTAGTCACATTCTGTAACTGCACACTCGCCATACTTCTAATCCTCATGACATCTTACTGTTTGCAAACAAGTATATTTCAATGGCAGGGACTATAACGGATTGTTGAAAATGAATAATCATCCGTCCGTACTTTTTTATGGAGGGAGGAGAAAGAAGGATAAAATTGAACCGTCATGAGAAAATTACGTAAGCTATTGATGATTTTTGGGCGCTAGGCCATGATATTCCACCTGATTGTTGTGACCTTGATTGCAGAAATAGCAATTATGTTAATTAGATCACAATGCAACAGGTGGAGGCGTAGAGTGGGGGATGATGAGAATATCGTTTTGACAACGCAAACTTAAAACAGTACTGCTCTCTATCACAACTACAGGACGGGAACATGAAAACAAAAACTAGCACTCGCCTACTCGTGCTTTCAACATTAATTACAGCAATATTCTCTACCTCTGCATTAGCAAAAATGGAAGAGGGAAAACTCGTCATCTGGATCAATGGTGACAAAGGCTATAATGGTTTAGCTGAAGTTGGTAAGCAATTTGAAGAAAGTACCGGTATTAAAGTCAGTGTCGAGCACCCTGACAAGTTAGAAGAAAAATTCCCTATGGTGGCAGCAACAGGAGATGGTCCGGATATTATCTTCTGGGCCCATGACCGATTTGGCGGTTATGCACAATCGGGTTTATTAGCTGAAATCACCCCTGACCAAACATTTAAAGACAAAGTGTTTGATTTTGCATGGGATGCAACGGTATTTGACGGAAAACTCATTGCCTATCCTATTGCCGTTGAGTCTTTATCGCTCATCTACAATAAAGACTTAGTCCCTAACCCGCCTAAAACATGGGAAGAAATCCCAGCGCTGGATAAACAACTGCGTGAACAAGGCAAAAGTGCCATCATGTTCAACTTACAAGAACCTTACTTCACATGGCCACTCATTGCCGCTGATGGCGGATACGCATTTAAGTCCGTCAATGGCAAATACGATGTTAAAGATATCGGGGTTAATAATGCAGGGTCGGTTGCAGGGCTCTCATTTATCGTTGATATGGTAAAAAATAAACATATCAGCCCAGACACTGACTACTCCATTTCAGAAGCGGCCTTCAATAAAGGCAATACCGCGATGACCATCAATGGTCCTTGGTCTTGGGGAAATATCGATAAAAGCAATATCAATTATGGCGTCGCTGTTTTACCGACCTTCCACGGACAGCCGTCAAAACCTTTCGTCGGTGTTCTCAGTGCTGGGATCAACGCAGCCAGCCCAAATAAAGAGCTCGCCAAAGAGTTCCTCGAAAATTACCTAATAACAGATGAAGGGTTAGAAAGCGTTAATAAAGATAAGCCACTCGGTGCTGTCGCCTTAAAATCTTACCAAGAGAAACTGGAACAAGACTCACGTATTGCCGCTACCATGCAAAATGCGCGCAATGGTGAAATCATGCCTAACATCCCTCAAATGTCTGCTTTTTGGTATGCCGTTCGTACTGCAACCCTGAATGCGCTTTCTGAGCGCCAAACGGTCACTGATGCATTAAATGATGCGCAAAAACGTATCGTGAAATAATTTGCCTAACGACCCCGTTAAGGTTTAGCGGGGTCATCAAGCATTCCATTGTCGAGGAACAACTTCATGGATGTCGTAAAACGACCTCATTGGTGGCAGAACCATTTGGTCAAATGGTCTCTTGTTAGCCTACTTGGCTTATTATCCTGCTACCTTGTGGTTTTAATGTATGCACAAGGGGAATACCTGTTTGCCATTTTAACCCTAACATTGTGCTCCGTGGGGTTATATATTTATGCTAATCGTAAAACCTATGCATGGCGCTATGTATACCCAGGCTTGGCTGGAATGGCCTTATTTGTGCTTTTCCCATTAGTTGCCACAATCGCCATCGCGTTTACCAACTATAGCAGCACCAACCAACTCACCTTTGAGCGAGCACAAGAAGTCCTATTAGATAGGTCATTTCAAACAGGAAAAGCATTAAATTTCAATTTATATCAACGAGATAACCAATGGCAGCTCGTGCTTAAAGATGGTGAGCAATTATTCAGCTCCGCCCCTTTTTCGTTAGATGGTAAACAACAAATTTCGCTAGAAGAAACGCCAAAAGTGCCAGAAGGTGAACGCGCAACACTGCGAACGGTCACGCAAAACAGGCAAAAACTGGCTGATATCACTGCGGTGATGCCTAATGGTGCTAAATTAGTGATTAGCTCTCTACGCCAATTTTCCAGTACAAACCCGTTATACACCTTAGCGGCAGATGGCTTGCTAACAAATAATAAAACTGGGGTTGTTTATCGACCAAATAATGAAGTTGGTTATTATGAAGCAATTAATAATTTAGGTGAATGGACAGGCGAACGCCTTACTCCTGGCTATACGGTCACCGTTAATTGGGACAACTTCGCTCGCGTATTTACGGATGAAGGTATTCAAAAACCCTTTATTGCGATTTTCCTATGGACCATTGTTTTTTCCGTACTGACCGTCGTTTTAACTGTCGCGGTTGGCATGGTGTTAGCCTGCCTAATTCAATGGGAGCAACTTAAAGGGAAAGCAATCTACAGGCTGCTACTCATTTTACCTTATGCCGTTCCTGCGTTCATTTCCATCTTGATATTCAAAGGGTTATTTAATCAAAGTTTTGGTGAAATCAACATGGTATTGAGCACCTTGTTTGGTATAAAACCAGACTGGTTTAGTGACCCAAATACTGCAAGATTAATGATTATTATCGTCAATACATGGTTGGGCTACCCTTATATGATGATTTTATGCATGGGGTTACTTAAAGCCATACCAGAGGATTTATACGAAGCATCAGCAATGGATGGTGCGGGGCCTTTGCAAAATTTCTTTTACATTACGCTGCCCTTATTACTTAAACCACTAACCCCATTAATGATTGCCAGTTTTGCCTTTAACTTTAATAACTTTGTCCTCATTCAACTACTGACGAATGGTGGTCCAGATCGCATCGGAACAACAACCCCTGCGGGTTATACAGACTTACTGGTAAGCTACACTTATCGGATTGCTTTTGAAGGCGGTGGTGGGCAAGAATTTGGTTTAGCCGCAGCTATTGCCACGTTGATATTCTTAATTGTTGGTGTCTTAGCCATTATTAACCTTAAAGCAACCCGCATGAAATTTGATTAACGGAGAAGCCAAACTATGTCGATGGTACAAGCTAAATCACAGAAATGGCGCATTGCATTTACACATTTATTTTTACTGGTTTTTATCGCTGCCATTATGTTTCCACTTCTAATGGTGGTCGCGATTTCATTACGCCCCGGCAACTTTGCAACAGGGAGTTTAATTCCTGAACATATCTCTTGGGATCACTGGCGTCTGGCTCTTGGCTTTAGCATTGAACATGCTGATGGTAGAGTCACTCCACCGCCTTTTCCCGTTTTATTATGGCTGTGGAACTCCGTAAAGGTGGCAGGTGTTACCGCGATTGGTATCGTCACCCTATCAACCACCTGCGCTTATGCTTTCGCACGCATGAAATTTAAAGGTAAGTCTACAATATTAAAGGGAATGTTAATTTTCCAAATGTTCCCTGCCGTACTCTCTCTTGTGGCTTTATATGCCCTATTTGATCGCCTAGGGCAATACATCCCCATCATTGGTTTGAATACCCACGGTGGCGTTATCTTTGCTTATTTGGGCGGTATTGCTTTACACGTTTGGACGATTAAAGGCTATTTTGAAACTATCGATGGCTCACTGGAAGAAGCCGCCGCTTTAGATGGCGCAACACCGTGGCAAGCCTTTAGATTAGTCTTGCTCCCGTTATCCGTTCCCATTTTAGCCGTCGTGTTTATTTTATCGTTTATTGCTGCGATCACAGAGGTTCCCGTTGCTTCATTATTATTGCGTGATGTTGAAAGCTATACGCTCGCTGTCGGAATGCAACAATATCTCAACCCACAGAACTACTTATGGGGCGACTTCGCGGCTGCCGCGGTACTTTCCGCCATTCCAATCACTGTCGTCTTTTTACTCGCACAACGTTGGCTAGTTAATGGCTTAACCGCAGGTGGGGTTAAAGGATAACAGCACAAAAGCGTTGAAGGCATACAGCTTAAGTGGCCTTCAACATGATAAAAACTGCGATTTTGTTACGATAAGCAAACCGGAGATAGCTATTTTAATAGTGACTCTCCGGTCAATATTTGGCGCTCAGTGATAGCTAATCATTCAACTTAATATCGATGCAATCGCCACTCTTGGCGGAATTTCATCAATGACTCAGAATCACATTTATATAAATGTGATTAACTCAGCTCAGCTTAATTTTTCCGTATAGAAACAAGCATTCAATATAAATCGATTAGCCTATAAACAGTTCCCCGCTTATTTACCTTGCTTATCAATCACAACCTCACCATCTTCTTTGATAAAATCACTTTGTTGCCTATTTGGTAAAATATCTAATACCACTTCAGAAGGCCGGCACAACTTTACGCCTAGTGGAGTGACGACAATCGGCCGATTAATCAGAATCGGGTACTGCAACATAAAATCAATGAGTTGGTCATTTGTATAGTTATCTTGTTCTAAATTTAATTGCTCATATGGTTCAACATTTTTTCGCAGTAATGCCCTTACCGTGATTTTCATATCGGCAATAAGTTTTACTAACACATCCTTAGTCGGCGGCGTGTCAAGATAGTAAATAATCGTTGGCTCAACACCACTATTGCGGATCATTGCAAGGGTATTGCGCGAAGTACCGCAATTGGGGTTATGGTAGATGGTGATATCATTCATTGGGTTACCTTTAATTTAATAGTGAAAGTCGGAGCACTAGCGCAACAAGTGTGACTATGAGCACCGGGATCGTCATGATAATCCCTGTTTTGAAATAATATCCCCATGTAATGGTCATGTTCTTTTGTGATAAAACATGAAGCCACAACAATGTCGCCAAACTCCCTATTGGTGTGATTTTAGGCCCCAAATCGGCACCAATCACATTGGCATAAACCATTGCTTGTTGGATTAACCCCGTCGCGTCACTCCCTTCAATAGATAGCGCACCAATTAATACCGTTGGCATGTTATTCATTATTGAGGATAAAAATGCAGTGATAAATCCCGTACCAATTGTTGCTACCCATAACCCTTTATCCGCAAGGTAATTGAGCGTTTCAGAAAGATAATCGGTTAACCCTGCATTTCTTAAACCATAAACAACCAAATACATACCTAAAGAGAAAATGACGATTTGCCACGGTGCACCACGTAAGACTTTTTTGGTATTAATCGTTTGGCCTCTGGCTGCAATCACCCAAAGAATTAAGGCGCCAATAGCGGCAATCGCACTAACCGGAATCCCCAAAGGCTCTAAAACAAAAAAACCAACCAGTAATAACACCAGTACTAACCAACCCGCTTTAAAGGTAGTCATATCCTTAATGGCTAAAGTCGGTTCACTCAGTTTGGTTACATCATATTGTTTAGGAATATCTTTACGGAAAAACCAATGCAACATCACGAGTGTTGCAACAATTGCTGCAATATCTACTGGCACCATAATCGATGCATATTCAGTAAATCCAATATTAAAGAAATCCGCAGAAACAATATTAACGAGGTTCGAGACAATCAGCGGCAAGCTTGCTGTATCTGCGATAAACCCTGCCGCCATGACAAAGGCTAACGTCGTGCCTTTATTGAAACCAAGCGCAAGTAACATTGCAATCACAATGGGCGTTAATATCAATGCCGCACCATCGTTGGCAAATAAAGCAGCCACCGTTGCACCAAGTAACACAATATAGCTGAATAACAGTCTTCCTTTACCCCCGCCCCACTTGGCAACATGTAATGCCGCCCATTCAAAGAAACCACTTTCATCTAAAAGTAGGCTGATAATAATGACTGCAACAAATGTCGCTGTGGCATTCCACACAATATTCCAAACTATCGGAATATCTTGAAAGCTAATGACGCCAAAAATAAGGGCTAAAACGGCCCCTGCCGTAGCACTCCAGCCAATACCCAGTCCTTTGGGCTGCCAAATAACAAAGGTGATCGTTAAAATAAAAATGAATGCGGCAATAAACATAAAAACCTCATGAAAAGGTGCTTTTCCGCACCTTTTATTTTTAGAAAATAAAACTTATTCTGCGAGCTGACTTAATGCAGATATCCCCACAGGCTCTGTTTCAAGCAAAGGAACAATAGCAACACGTTTTGCCAATGTTGATGTCACCTTTTCAATCTGAGCGACTTCCTGTTCTGCTCTTGAAAGTAACAATGGTGATGTTGTTTCCGTGATAGATAGACTGTTATTGATCACCCACGCCCACGGATGTATATCTGCCCGTATTAAATCATTTTGTAAGTTCTCCGCCTCAAGCACAGGCGTAGTTTCAGCGAGTGTCGTAATAATAACTTTGGTGCGTTCAGGATCTTGTAATTGCATCATCGGTGTTAAATAGTGGCCTTTTTCGCCCATTTTTTTAGCAATTTCTTTATGGTATGCCCCTGTTGCATCTAGAAGTAATAATGTATGTCCAGTCGGCGCAGTATCCATGACGACAAAACGTTTACCCGCGTCTCTAATGATGCGAGAAAATGCCTGAAATACCGCTATTTCTTCTGTGCATGGAGAGCGTAAATCTTCCTCTAGTAATGCACGCCCCTCTTCATCTAAATCTTTCCCTTTGGTTTCTAAGACATAATTACGATAACGCTCAGTTTCAGCGATAGGGTCAATTCGGCTAACTTGAAGATTGGGTAAAACACCATTGAGGGTTGATTCAATATGCGCAGCTGGATCAGATGTGGTCAGATGTACATCAAGCCCTTTTTCTGCCAATTTAACTGCAATTGATGCCGCAATCGTTGTTTTCCCTACACCACCTTTGCCCATTAACATAATCAGCCCATGCTGTTGCTGAGATATTTCGCCAACCAGTTCTGACAAGGTAGGTAAAGAAATAGGTTGTTTTGTCGGAGTAATAGTTGGAATTTGTGGCATCTCATTAGATAACAACTGCTTCAGTGCATCGACACCCACCATATTGATATTTTGTAAATAAAGAATATCGACAGGTAACGAGCGTAGTGCTTCAGGCATAGACTCTAATGCCGCTTGTTCACGAGAGTAGAGCGCATGGGATAACTTATCATTTTCAGTCACCGCCGTTTCAGGGAAAACACCATTGACAATTAATTGCTGATTTCTGATACCCAGAGATGACAACTCGCTATAGGTTCTCGCAACCTCTCTCAATGCCGCTGATTGAGGTCGTGCAACTAATACTAACCTTGTTAGTGATTTATCACTCAACGCTTCCACCGCCATGCTGTACTGTTCACGTTGTTTATCAAGACCAGACATTGGCCCTAAACATGACGCACCATCAGGATTATCAGTAATAAAATCACTCCATGCACTCGGGAGTTGTAATAAACGGATGGTATGCCCCGTTGGTGCGGTATCAAAAATGATATAGTCAAATTGCTTTGTAATTTCGGTATTGGTTAACAACCCAGTAAATTCATCGAAAGCTGCAATCTCTGTGGTACAGGCACCTGATAGCTGTTCCGTAATACTTTGAATTACCGCTTCAGGTAAACTTTCTTTGATTGGATTAATAATTTTGTTTCGATATTCTTCAGCGGCAGCTTGAGGGTCTATTTCAATAGCAAATAAATTTGGAACCCATGTTATTGGCTTAATATTGTTGCCTATCGATTGAGAGAATACTTGCCCAACGTTAGAAGCTGGATCAGTGCTCACCAGTAAGACTTTTTTCCCTTTTTCAGCCAACTTAATTGCGGTCGCACAAGAAATAGAAGTTTTACCCACACCACCTTTTCCAGTAAAAAATAAATAATTAGGTGTGTTATCTAAAAATTTCATTTTATTGCTCCTGTTAACAACACGTTTTACCATTACCACAACACGATTTAACAATTTCGGCTTTTTCAATATTCGGCCGAATACCAAACCATCTTGCTAGCTCATGTCGTTTTGGGTATCGACCAGTCAGCACAATCTCACCATCAAGAATCAATAGTGGAAGTGACTCGGCGCCTGCGGTTTCCAAAAATGTTTTTGCTTTTGTGTTGTTAACGAACTCCATAGGCTCTTGCGCTAAATTAAAACGCCTTATACTTGCCCCTTGTTTTTTTAACCAATCCACATCTGTTGCGAAGTCTACCAATGCTTGATCGACTTCGGTTCCGCAAACACCAGTGCTACAGCATAATGCGGGATCAAATACTTCTAATTTTTTCATATCTCAACCTTATATATGTTTTTTCGAATATGTTAACTTAAAAATTTTTATATAGAACAGCTACTCGCAGGTTCTTTTGTCTCTAAGCTTTTGAGTAAATCTGCAACTCTATTTTTCTCTGTGGCATAGGTGACATCAATGATACTTTTCACCCACGGTAGTAATGCTGGAGATAATCGATAATGAACCCATTTACCATGTTTTGAATCGAGCAAAAGACCCGACTCTCTAAGCATTGCTAGATGTCGAGAAGTCTTTGGTTGCGATAAATTCAAGGCCGTATAGATGTCGCAAACACACAGTTCACCAGATGCTTTTAGCAGTAGCACGATATCCAGTCTGGTTTGGTCGGCTAAAATTTTAAACAGCAGTAGTGGTTCCATACTTTCTCCTATATTTAATGTGTGTAAGATATACCAAGGAAATACATTCGTCAAAACATATATATTGGCCTATGAATTATCTAAACGAACGCTATCTTTATTTATTGATAATTCCTTACTGAGGAAATTAGAACCTTTAATTTTTCAATGTAATAGTATCAAGTGTTAATACTGTCGTATAACACACTATCTGTAGCCCTTGATATTACAGGGCTAGGAGCAAACTTTGGACTTTTCGATGAAATGGGCACACAACCCCTGCTTGCCGTTAATTTGTTTAAGCAATCACAGCATTTTCGCGAAAAACAAAAGATCGAGGATGCAATTCATTACGGCCTAATGGCCTGTAATTCATTCACAGAATCCAGCGAATACTGGCTCGCTTTAGCCGGTTTATATCAACAATCGAAAAATAGACTTCTGAGTATCAAAGCCGCCTTAAATTCTTATGTGTCGAACTGGGGATTCGGAGTACCGCATGACAAAGTGCTTTATTTTTTGAAGCAAGGCATGGATTTTTCAGAGCTCAGCTCAGATCCTGTTATTCAAAAAGTCACTAGTGGTGGGCTTGACTTAAATTTCGGCGGCACAAAAACCAATCATAACTACCCGATGATGAAAGAATGCATCGACGCATATTTCTCTCTTAACCAGCCAGTCACTGCCCTAAAGTTATATCAGAATTATGCGTTCTCCATGTACACAGAGACAAGTGCATTTCAAGAACGCTATGATTTTCGAATTGAGGAATGGAAGTCTGACTTTAAAGCTTTATGCCTGAAATATCTGAATGACTCCAGATCTGAAGTTACATTAAAGTGATGTATGGCTAGAAACAAAAATGCCGCATGATTAGTGCGGCATTTTGCTGGTGGCTTAATCTACCCCGCTCTGGGGGAACCCCTCGCGCGGCGCGTCCCCTCAGACACGCTCGCTACTTCAGTTGCCATCAGCATATCACACCGATCGCCGATCGCAGATTTTTTATACCTTTTCTTTCTGCTTCAGCTTTTCGTACAGAGCCATATGCCACTGGTAAGAGTCCGTTCCAACATGCTCGATGATCTCGTGGCATTTCAGTTTATTCATTCTGCCGAACTGGGTCGGTATGCCCATTTCTAACAACACGCATTCTGTCGCATAATGCTTAGCTTGCTTCGTGTCTTCAGTGTTGACAGTTGGCAGCATACAGCAAGTCAAAAAGACCGACAAAGCCAAAAGAAAAACAAAAAACGTCGGGACCAACAAAAAACCCAGCCTATCCCTATTCCAGAAGTAAACAAAAAACACAGCACTGGCAACTGTAATACCCAACGAAATCAAGCTCGGTAATTCTACCGATTCAGCCATAATCATCCGCAAACTCCTTCGGATTTCACGTAGCGCGATCGAAAGTGACCACTTTACGATGCATTCACTCGGTTTCTTCTGGGATCACTGCGAGCGGCAGATCACTGTGAACAACCTGCCAGCATTTAGCGAACTTCAACCGCAGCACTCTCTCTTGACAAACCAAGACGGTGTCTTCGCTGTCACGTAACGCCACCAGTTTTTTACCCGCCTGCATAGGCGTAAACCTGCCCGACACACCCGATAAAACATGTTTACTGCCTGCCAGATGAATAACGGTGTTATTGCCATCAAAGGCACGGATCAGTGAATAGCGATATGGCCCTTCAAAATAAACCGGCTGTACCAGTTGCTGCTGCTCCCCTTCGACCAGAGAATTAACAAAAAACCGGTCCAAATTCATGCGTAATTTTTTTACGCCGGTCGGATCCTGATTTGCCACTGAAGATGGCACCACAAAATTCACCGATTGCATTTCTGCCGAAACAACCTGAGTGGAAACGGCCATTGCCACTACAGATACGATTACCCTGATCATGATTTTCATATGCTCAACTCGTTTGTAAAACCCTTACGGGTGGCGGTCGCCGTGCCGGTTACCCCAACAATGGATAATTATCCTGGTATACCGACTACCTTCAATTTATGGGCTTTTAGGTTTCCTCCCTGTCAGCCCGTGGAAACGTCATCCTGATTATCGTCTGTAAATTTGTGATAATCAGGGCTGTGACTTTACAGCGGTGTTTCTTCATTTTTCGGCACAAACAGCACACATGAACCGTTGCCTGATTGCACCACCTCCGGCGAGCAAGCGTATGTTTCCTTTGTAGAGGCGAAGACAGTGAATGCCCAGCCACCAGGAGGCATGTTGCCTTTTCCAGGACTGAGCCAATCCACCTGCCCTTTCAGTTCGTATCGGCTTCCGTCGTAAATAACGACGGTGTGCAGCGACTGGTCAACGGAAGTCACTTCCTCAACCAGGAATAATTCGACCGGGCCATCATGGACGTGATGTTTGATTTCAGAATACGGCCGAGTTTCCACAGGGCTTGCACCGATCTGATTAATGCGAGAGTCCTGTTGCTGATCGGATGTATCGACTGAGGCATGGAGCTCTGCTGTCAACATGAGCATACCAGCCAGAAGCAGGAATGGCTTTTTCAACACTTACCCCCTTTTATCGCTCCCCCACGGAGCACAAACAGAAAGTTTGCCCCTCAGCAAACTCACTGTTTTTTGATACTGACCGACTGACGCATGATTGCCAACACATCACTGGCTGACATTTTCCAAGCTTCAGCTTGACGTCGCAGTACAAAAGCGCCCAACTCTATTCGCCGAGCATGATCTAACATGAATGTCATTGTATTCCCGGCTTCAGAGATCGTCATGCCGCAACCCACTGACCCATTGTTATTTACCACAAAGCCTTTGTTTTTGTTCGCGCCGTGGAACTTAGCACGCATTTCTTTTTCAAGCCCGAATAAAGCGCCGCAAAATGCGGTCAATTCATACCGGGACAGTTGTATCGTGATTTTCTGATCCCAAAGCACATCGCGCCCTTCCAATGTCATGGGTGCCATCGAGATATTCAGCGTCAGAAAACCTTCTTTTCCTTCGGACTGCACGTATTGAACATCCAATGCCGTCCGCTTTTTTTCATCGCGCTGGCGATCAGAGTACAGCTTCAGCTGTTCACCAAATTGATTCATAATTCCTCCTGATACCATAGTATCCCCAGCCAAGCCCGTGACGAAATTTTCGCCACCAGGTCAAAAGGTGAGATTGAACGGGTAGTTTTATTGTTTTATTGCATTCAGACCATGCCCCGAATCTCACCAAAGTGAGTTTGAGCGGGAAATATATACTTAGTTTCGGTGAGTTTGAACGGGAAATATAGTCTTGTTGATCAAGGCCTGACGAAAAAGGTGTGATTGGATGGGATGGCAAGGGAATAATGTTGATTTTTTACCCTGTTTTATGTCCCTACAGCCCGCTTCTTGTCTAAAACTCCTGAGTTTGTTCTCTTTTTAACCGATCAGTTCCCGCTATAACACACTTTATCGCTAGGTTACCCGCTACGACTCACTTTGGACAGGACGCATACCCACCACAACTCACCTTTCTCAAGCTTACTCCTATCAGAATTACCCGTTCAAACTCACTCTTTCATTCGTTTTGTTTACCAAATAAAAAACCCGCCTTTCGACGGGTTTCCGATATGACTCGCTTAATCCAACGTCGGGTTTCGGTTGTGAACATGCACGACCGAGTCCCGTCCAGCCTTGATGACCTCGTATTGCAAATAGCCAATACTATTCAGTTCGTTGAGAGCGTCGGTGATTTTACGGTTTTGGTCTGCGACCCTACCATTCATCATCAAGCGTTCACGAAGCCTCGACATTTGGATTGGCGCAGGCTGTCGTGGCAACGCTTCGAAATAAGTATACAGCGCCTGGGCTGTCTCATTTCTCGGCAGTGCCATTAGCGGCTTGCGTCGTAACAAACTTAAGTGGTCATTGCTGTAGAGCTCCCAAAGGCGCTCATCTGCTTCCAGTACAACCAGATCATCGACAACATCAAATTCTGCCTTCAACAGCAAGCCTGTTACCAAAAACTTCTTGGTACCTGGCGTTGTGAATGTGATGGTCTTTGCCCTGATTCGAGTTAACGAGTCGGCTATCTCCTTACGCAATTTCGAATCTAGCCGCTTCGATGGATACCCGCAGAACTGCGAGAACTCGCTGAATTTAACCTTGATCTTATTTCCATGCAGAGCATCAGGACATGCGCTAAACGCATGGATAATCCCCAACCAGCAACGAAAATCAATGAAATAGTTAAGCTGTGGACCGGTGATCACCACGTTGGTGTAGCCTTCACTACGGGCATACTCCAGGTAGCTGAGCGATTCGCTCGCGTCCAACGGCTTACCAACCTTTCCTTTCGATCGGATATTCGGTGTAAACACGCCAAGCCGCAATAACGAGACGGGTTGAACACTCGAACTGTTTGTTATTGTGAGTTTCCTGTGTGACGAATTTTCGTCAGCAGGTATCGCATCCTTGAATAACAGGATGTTATTACTACAATTTTGTTGCATCAAACCATAACCCCTCATGGTTGTGAATAAAAACTCGGCTTTCCCCTTTCAGACTCACCGAGTTTCCCACTGTACCACACCCAAATCCCATCCAAACTCACTTTCTTCCCTTTCAAACTCACTTTCCTCCCTTTCAAACTCACCTCAATCCTCTGTAGGCCACGCCACCAGCGGCCTGCGAGCGACAGGGATCTTTTAGGATCTGTTAGGAACTAATTAGGTTAATTATTAGGATCTAGCTTGTTGAAAAGTTGATAAGTGAAAACCAGCGCCCAACACAGGTACTGGTTTTTGTTTGGGTGGCTATTCTGCCCAATGGGCTTTGAGTTGTCTGTTAGCTTCATCTAACGCAGCTGAAGCTGAGGGCATGATGCGGTTATCGAAAACCCAGGGCGCATCTTTCCAGTTGCCTTGCTGCCGAATATAGCCCAGTCTTATCGCTTGCATGAATGTCATCGGCTTTGGGCTAATAGGATTCACCACCAGCCCCTTGGCGCGATTGACACGCACTTTCAGGTAAGCCAGCACACGCTCAGCCTGCGCTTCTTTTTGCCCTGACAAGTCCCAGATACTGCGTCTCAAATGCTTAATGGCTTCTTCACTGGTCACGCGTAATCCCTCGTAGAGTTCAGTACACTGATGCTTGGCAAATCGCACTGAAATTCAGTGTCATCGGCACGGTCTATCCAAGTTATACACGCTCCAGATCGCCATACCGCCAGAACGGGGTCGCTCATGCAGTTTTCAACACTCTCATCCGAGTCATCAAAGTCGTCGAACGTCGCTTCGCTATAGATGACAACATGGAGGAATTGCGGGTTTCTTTCCAATACAGCAAAAGCGTCGATCAGCGCGGATTTGTCAAATTTCAGCGTTACGTTCAAACAGCGAATATTATCTTGGAGTTTAAGTTCAGTCAGCATTGGTTACCCTTTCATGCCCTGAGGCTCTCTCATGGCGATCCTCAGCAGTTTTACGATGTTTTGTGCGAAATGATGCGATGAGTACCACATCGCATCGTAGAAAGCGTTACAGCGCTATTTCATTGCAGGCTCTTTTCGACCCAACGATATTCTTTGGATTGGAAATTATCCTGCAAGCAGATCGTGCATTTTCCGTTGCGGCACTCTGCGTAAACACTCCAGTGGAATGCGGGTGTATCACAGCTGCCGGAAACTGATTTAACAAAGCCACCGAGCTCATGCTTTTTTGCAATGGTAAGTTTGGACGTGGCGATAGCTGAGCGGAGCTCAAACGCATCAAACTCCACGGTAATTGACCCAGCTGGGAGCGTCACTTCGTTACAGACGGAGTACAGTTCGCGAGGTACGGTAAAGCAGGTATTAGCCAGCGCATATTGCTCAGCTGTTAGGTTTCGTGGCGACTCCACTGCACAGAGCAGCGTATCCCATGTAATGCCGATGTTTGCATCATGAGTTCGATCCACCAGCTGAAGCGCCTTGTGTGCCTCATATTCAGAAATGGGTTCCATCTCATTGTCAGACAAAACTTGGTGGATGTCTTCAGTATCCCACAGCTTGGAAAGCACAACATCGTATTGATTTTTTGTGGACAGGTGCGCGATTAACTCTTTGACTGTGCAGTACATAAGAAACCTCTTTTATTGATATTGTTTGTTTTGTTTACCTCTTTATTGAAGCATGACCTCAACCGCTGACGAAGAATAGATAGCAGAATAATTAATTTATTAGTTGCCATATTGGCAACCAATAGTTTAGATGCTACAATGTTGACAAATAGGAAACATGAGAGATGCAATGCACGTAATATCAAGAGAACCTTTTGACCAGGCATCCAAGCGATTTCCAAACAGTGCTCAGGCGCTATCTGACATATATCGAACACTCAAGCGCGACAGTTATCAAACGCCTGATGAGCTTAAAAAGGTTTTCCCCAGCCTTGATCGGATGAAGTATAGAGAGAAATGGTGGGTCATCGACATCAGTGGCAATTCATTAAGAATGATGTTTTTTGCCGACTTTGACCGGGGGAAAATATTCGTGAAACATATAACAACCCACGCTGAATACGATAGGTTGACTGATCACTACCGGAGAACAAAAGCATGATGTTTCAAGATGCAGTAAACGCAGCACAAAACCTGATAAGCATTGTGCCGTTATTGGGAAACAGCCATTCTCGCGAAGACTATGAAAAAGCCGTTCAACTGGTTGAGCACCTTGTCGAAAATGACCCAGACAACCCGCTTATCGACTTGATTTGCGCGAAGATTGATGCGTATGAAAAAACAGCGCCCGAATTTGCTGAATTTAACGAGCGCTTAGCAAAAAGCAATGGCGGTGTAGCAGCATTGAGAACGCTGATGGATCAATACCACCTTAATACGACAGACTTTCAAGATGAGCTCGGTTCGCGCTCATACGTTAGCCGCATCCTCAACGGTGAACGAGGATTAACACTGGAGCACATTAAAAAACTGTCTGCGCGTTTTAATATCCCTGCCTCCATTTTCATAGACTAAACGGTTACAATCGAGTTCCTACACTAACAAAAAACCCGCTTTTTATGCGGGTTTCTTTTTTGATTCAGTGGACAATCTTACCGAATTAGCTGCCGGTTGTGCAGAACAGTACAGGTCGCACCAAGACCCGCATGCAGCACGAAAGCTATCAACACAAATCCCCCTGAAGCTGGGATATGAAACGAGTCTAGGAAAGCCGTTGTCACCGTCAACATCAAACCAAAAAGGCCTATGTATTTAACCGCCAACGAGAGACACACAACCACTGGACTTCGCAGCCCTGGCAATTTGTGTGTTTCGTGATACTGGTACTTTGCATACAATCCACACAGCACCAGCAAGGACAATGTCATCAACGTTAAAGTGCCGATCAGTAGTGCCAGCATGACAACCCCCTTAACCCCAACTTGTCAGCCAATATGGCAAACGCTTTTCCACAGCTTTCGCGCTTCACCACTCACGTCGAATGAGTAGCTCTCACCCAACTCGTTATCATCGAACTTGCACACCAGGCCATACGGCGTAATGAGCATGTGCGCACCCGATACGCTGATCCCAAACAACCGGATGCTGATATGTACGGGAACAGACATCACCCCTTTACCCCTCTGGCGATATCGCTCTAACGCCGAACTGAACATGCCGCGATTAATCAGCACCTCCAGCAAGTGTTCGTTAACCCAACTACCCTGGCCGCCAAAGACGGTTGAATTCGGATTTACGCTGATAATGTTTCGTGGCTTCATCTATCCCCCCAGCGCTCTTTTCAGCGCCTCACTTTGGATGGCGTTCCCCCCCGGTATCGGGAAGTTCCAGTATCACTCAGCAGATATCGCTGACGAAAAAACCGCCCGAAGGCGGCTTTGACATTGGCTGTTAGAGGTCAATTTCCAGTAGAACAGTTTTGACCATCGTGCCGGACTCTTTGAAAGCTTTGTCTTCCAGTTCAGTGAATGAGCCCCCGAGCAGTTTCACACGCTCACGGAAGGCCTTGGTCAAGGCATCTTCACGGAACAGCACGCCCGCAGACAAAATGCCCCGCAGGCGACCACCTTGCGTATACACCCCACCTGAAAGCAGCAGATCCAACGCTCGGTTTGTATGCTTAATGTCGGCCTTATTTTTGAAAGGCGGGTTCATGATGATGACATCGAATTTCTCGTCCATTTCATGGCTGAGAAAATCAGCATTGACCAGTTCAAGGCTTGTGCCCGTAAATTCAGGGTTTACCAGCGACGTAATTTCAGGGTCGCTGTTCAGTTGCTGAACGCGCTTTTCATCCAGCTCAACAGCCACGATATTGAGGTTTTTTGCCGCTTTAGCCACAGCTTTGACAATACGCCCATCACCGCAGGACGGCTCCAGCACTCGATCCCCGTCCTGAATATTGGCACTGGTAACCATCGTATTGATGATTTTTTCCGGCGTTGGAAAAAAGTTGAAGTCGTCTTTTGGCACCACAACCGATCCAGACAGGATAATGTCGTCGATACGCCCTTCCGCACTGCCATCAAAAATATGGGCTTTCTCTTTGCGGTTCCACTTCCCACCAGCGGCTTCAAGCACCTTGTTGGTGTTGGTGTACAGGCGACGATCCAGCTGGCCTTCCAGGAAGAGTTTGTTGCCCTCCACACGCGCTTCAGACAGAACTGCGAGGACGTCATTTGATACTTGCATTTCTTACCCCAATTTATTGATATTGAATTAGCCACCAGCCCCACGCTGACGGCTTAAATTGCTTTACCCGATCACTACGACGGATTGATAGCTTTCAGCAGCCAGTACGTCGTCTTCATCGTTGTCCTGCCAGAACATGGCTGGTAGACGATCAACTTCAAGATGGCTTGGCATCCATCCCAGAGTGCGTGCAACCCAGAAACTTCGGGTATGCCCAGCATTATCGACAACGGATACCCGTTCGCCTTCATAGCCCACCAGCTGAGGACTCAGGTTCCCAGTGCATTGCAAACCGGTGCGCTTCGCGTACTGATGGCCTTTTTCCATCATTGCCATACACTCGGTGTAATGCTCGAAAGAGCCTGCTTTGCTCTTCGGTTCGACAACCCCCATCCACTGAGCCACGGCTTTTGCACGCTTCGCCAGCAGGGCTATCCCGACCTTGAAAACACCACGGTCTTGAGTGAAAACGTATTGCTGTTTTAGCTTGTCGATTTTCAGCTGGTTCATAACGGGTTTCCTCGTTGCGATAATGTTCGGCCTGCGATCAGACCGAACGATTAGGTGTCAGACTACGTACTGTACGTTTAACTCTTGATGAAGCTGCTTTAGGACTGTTTCCCCACTCAATTCCAGCGATTCCATTTTTCCACCGATATAGGCAGCGCCAGTCACTTCAGTGTGGAAAAACGCGCCACGATAAATGATGCTATTCATGACAATGGAGATAACCCCCACGCTGCGAAGCTCATACAACAGCTCTTCTGCCGTCCATTCCATCGCATTGATCCAACCACGCAAATCCTCCAATGCCCCTTCATCTGGCGTAGGAGCCGCAAGCAGTTCATCCAGCTGCTGCACAAACTCATGGTCTGGCTTAAACGCTCTAAGAAAGCTACCAATCGCTTCTTTTCCACTTAGTCGATTAAAACCGAATGAGACACTGCGATTAGATGAATGGAAAAACTCCAACCCTTCTTTGGGCAAGGATCCAATGGGCGCATCTGCACTAAACGTGACGATAAAACTTTGGATAAATTCTTGCTTATCTGACATGTGAATCCTCTTTTCTTATTGGTATCGTTGTTTTGTTTACTTAACCAGTAAAACATGACCTAAGCCGCTGACGAATAATAGAAAAGAGATTATTTTGAGAAACAATATCGAGTAGTGAAAATGTTATTTCCGGAAGGACTCCACAGCTATTTTCCCGTGGTAATGATGAAGCGCGCGAACGCTTTCCTTGTGGTCGTCATCACCCGCCTTGCCCGATTGGCTGTATCGCTTAGTTGTCTGGTATCGCTCAACCAAAGCCATATACTCCGGATCATTTGCCCGGTCATAACGGACAGCAAAGCGACGGCTGACCCCAAACTTGTTTCTACGGTTGGCACCCATGAATCTTCCTTTTAAACCCGAGTTGGTTCGATAGGAAGATCATCCCACAGGTTCAGCGCTGACAAAGAGGTTCAAAATAAAATACATTCCCCCTGTTTTTACTGGTTGAACAGCCTCCCAATTATCAAATCACTACCTTTGCTCGTGTAATGTATCCCGTCATGGGTTCGTACCTGCACATCGTTCACGGTAAGGTTAAACTGACGCCCAATAGCGACCTCGGGGTCGAAAAAAGCGATCTGTGTTTCATCCACCGCCTGACGGATTGCTTGTCTGGTATTTACCAAGGCGGCTTCGGTGGCAGGATTCTTCATTGCAGGTGGCAATATCCAGATAATCGATGCACCGGGGTTGCTCTGCTGGATTTGCTGGATAAACTGTGTTGCCTTCTGCTGGTAGTTCGTGACTTGGTTTGCACCGATGCCGTCATTAGCCCCCAGAGAGATAACCACGGTCTCATAGTCCTGAAAACTCATTGTCTGAACATAATCGTTCCACTTTACCGAACTGCGGTCGGTAAGCCCTGTGCTCTCCTTATAAAGGCCGTCTACTGGGATGTGCTTCTTTGCGCTCGTCGCGAGGGTATAGGTTAAGCTATCACCGATAAACAGTGGCTTAGCCAATGATATTGCAGGCAGGAACAGGGTAAGAAATAAGGCAGTTTTCATAACTATTTCCAGGTCGATACACTGCCGATGATTTTAAAAAAGATACTTTTTTAATCCACGTTAAAGGCCGACGCTTTGCGGACAAAAAAGCCCACACCATCTGGTGCAGGCTTGGAGTCGAACTTTTTAGCACGCCTCATCAGGCCATTGCGGTTTCGGCCAGAGACAAAGCTTGTTCTTGAGTTTTAGCGATCCCCAACCACAAGATCCTTGCTGAAGGAAAGTCGAAGCGCAGGATGTTCAAAGCGCGCTGTTCATCCTCAGCAAACACGGGCTTGTATGCCGCGACACAGCGCTCATACTCAGCACCTTTTCGTAGCTGAGGAATTGCATAAACGATGAAGCAACGGTCTTCTGGCTCACCATATTCCGGTCCTGCTATTGATACAGCGTAATCGAACGCAAATTTTTTCACGTCATAGAAACTACCACTTTCTTCATGTGACATCGTGTATTCAATTTTTGTCCCAGCATTAGCACGTTTTTTCATGTGCTCAGTTTGCTGAGCATTGTTCCAGCGGTGCAATTGCATACGGCTGGCTTCTTTGCCCTTCAGGACAGCCTTGGCGTTTGGCTTGTAGCCTTGCGCGATCAACGCGTCAATCCACTCGCGGACAGTCACTACTGAACCGTTGAAACGGATTGCTGAAGCTAAATGGTTTTCAGCACGTTTTTCGTTTGCATTGACTAATGGGGTCATCGTAACTTCCTCGGTTTATTCATTTTGTTTACCCAATCATTCAAGCATGAGATTGACCGCTGACGAAGTGATTACACGCTGATTTTTATCATAAAAAATGCCCATCGAGGGTGATGGGCATTAAGGGGTATCGTGGGTTTGGGAAGCCCACTTCATTGATCAGACGCTAAGCATGTGTGGCAGCGTCGAACTCGGGTGAAAACACTGGGTTAACGCGAATGACTGTAGCCATTTCGACTTTCAGATTTACCTCCACATATTCCCCGTGCTTTAGAAACTGAACTTTCTGGTCGATACGACGCATTCCAATGCCGTTAGATTGAGCCTGAACCCACCAATCAAAGTCGGGCGGGATTGTCAGAGTTAATCCGTGCCATTGGGTCATAAACACGTTACCCATTGGCTTATACGTTTTCTGAGGCTTGCACCAGAATGGAAACATCAGCTGAACTAATGCACCATTGCGTGGGTCTACAAACTCCAGGAAAACACCAAAAGGTGACTCTCCTAAGACCTTTTTAAAATCCATCCACGCAGCGTGACAGAAGGTATTATCTCTCAATACTTTAACCATTTTCACGTCGTTCATTTCATTCAGCCTTGTTGGTTTCTATGTAATTAGTAAACCATGACCTCAGCCGCTGACGAATAGCGTAAACTATATTATTTTGAATTATTTCTTTTGTGATTGGTTTTGCTTCAGGCAAAAAAATGCCCACCGAAGTGAGCGATTAAAACGGGGCAACTTAACCTTTCCCGTTGATGATCCGAATCAACCTTTCATTCTGCTCCTGTGCCAGTGCTTCCGCCATTTCCTGAACGGCCATCATACGTTTGGTTGGCATGGGCTCGCTGAACAACGACGCAGTAGCAATAGCTTCAAGATACTCAGACTTCAGCTGATTTGCCTCTGCATCAGCGATGGGGAAAGTAGGTAACGGTACGCGTTTCGCGATGGAGGTTGCGACAGATTTCTGCGTTTTCATCGCTGAATTAGTCACAACAAATAACAGGAAATATCCCGCTAAGATACCCAGGCCAATTTTAGCGATCTTTGCTTTGACTCCTTTCGCGGTCAACATGGCTATCGCTGAACAGGTAATGCCCAGGCAAATGAAAAAGAGCGCCCCACCAGAGGTAGAAGCCACTGCGGTGAATAAAGTGATCATATTTCCTCGCTTAAGTGTTGTGGTAGACCAGGATATTGTCCCCCGTAGACAACCGGTAATGAAATTTCTAATCCTCATTTTAAAAATCAAGCCCCCTCTAACTTGACAAGACCGCTAGCGAGGATATTGTTTTGATTAAAATTAATAACAAGGTGGTTAATATGGACAGTCGTCTTCGCGACCTAATCAATGATTATTTAAAACGCGTTTCTGAAGCCATTGAGTTAATGAAGCTCTCAGGGTTCGAATTGCCAATATCTAATAACGCGTGGGCAGGAAACAGCATTCCACAAAGCGGGGAGTTGCATAGTGGCATCAGGTATTTCAAACATGGTTACGGATGCGCCGTGCATTTACGAACGGGCACTATCGATTTTGATTTTGGAGAACACGGGGAATTCAATGGTTTCGATTTTTGGCGCTTATCCGGCTTTGCAAAGGACAATTTAAGCCAATATGGATTTCAAACACCTGATGAATTAAAGCAATGTTTCGACGCTGAAATAACGAAAAGCAATCTGCTTTATTCTGGTTACATTCTTTATTATCTAAATGAACAGCAATAGGCCGGAAACCGGCCTATAAAAACACATATCGCCTACTTATCCGTGAAAGAAAATAGGCATGTTTAATACTCCGTGAAAGAAAATAGGCATGTTTAATACGCCGCTGATAAAGTCCTTTTCAGCTTTCAAATCACGGTAAAACGGTGAGTGAGCCTCTGCCAGTGCCAACAACGCACCACGCTCCGGACCAAATTCATTCACCTGCTGGGTGATCTCCGCAAAAATTTTACGGACGGTTTCCAGGTGACTGGCTGGTAAGCCGTCTTCCTCCAGTAACTGAAGGAATTCCGTGAACATCACATTGCGCGGGATCGGGTTATATTCTTGAGACACATTCACCTCCTAAATGCCCTCAGGGGCGGTTGATAATGCTATTCATACACTGTATTAATTACGCGTTGTCCAGCGTGTCACGCCTTCAGGCAATGGCACTTCCACCTCGGAGAAGTAACCGGTCTGGTATTTTCTCGCTTCTGAGTTACGCGAAAAGATGTAATGCAACGCCAGTTCTTTGTTGGCAAAAGTCATCCTGGTAAAGGTTTTCACTGGTGCAATAATGCCCTCCAGACATTGATTTTCGTTGTACCCAACAGGGCAGATATCGAACCAATGAGCATGGTTGAATGGTGCTTTTGTCTTCGCAATCTTCGCTTTATTCGGATCGTCATAACGCTGAGGCAACGTCACTTCAATCACATCGACAGGGGCATCCTGGTGGAGGTGAGGACTACCAAGCAGTGTATCGATCATAGGCCTGCCGCTTTCATCGCGTAGGCTCTCTGCAAGCCACAGCGTGCTCTTAGAACGATGTGGATGTGACACGTATTCCTGTGCGTAGCGCCAGCGGACATCAAAGCTGTGTATTTCGGATACAGAGTTGCTATTCAGTGAATAGTCCAGCCCGCTGTATTCGAGATCCTTGTTCGTGCTGAACATGTTCACGTCGGGCATTTCCTTAGAGGAAAACATCCACATGTCAGCAGCCTTTGTGCTCAGTTCTTTGATGCGCCCTTCAGGGTGTTTGTAGAACGATGCATACATCTCCGCCAGACCGCTCTTGGCGCTCTCACTTTCCAGCAACTGATAGATGCAGTGTACCGATCGGCTTATAGAGCCCACGTACACAAAGTTCCATTCACTGCCTTCAATGCGGATGCCGATCGGGATCATCAAAGCTGGAACCTGGACTTGCCCACCCGTCTCATGAACGTAGTTCATCTCGTAGTAAGCTTCTTTCCAAAGATGAGACATTTCCGCCAGACGTCTTTGGTTGGCTGGGTTTAAACGATGTAGATCACCGGCTCTGCTTTCCACAAAGCTAAACGCTTCCTGTTTTTCTTCATAACTGCCAAAAGCAGCATTCAGATTCTTCCACGCCTCCGCCTCCGGCCATTCAAAAATTGTTGTTTCCGCCACATTCGAGGCGTTCAGTTTCACCCAGCTGCGTGAGCCTTCTTTGATTCCCGTTTTCGTCAGGTTGAAGTTAATGCGCTGCACCCAGATATGCGGCTCTATCCGATCATCACGCTCACCATCCGTTGGCGCAACGTACAACGATAATTTACCATTCGTGTTCACAATGAGGCGCAAAGGTGCGGCCTTAATTATGCGCGCAAAATCGACTATCTGAGGCAGCATATTCATGCCCCGGCAGGCGATCATGTCCATCACGCCCAGCAGGTTTTCCCACTGCGCTTTGTCGGCCATCGCCTCTGCCAAAGGTGCTCCACGGTTCGCTGCACGCCATGCCATGACTGTTTTGTCGATAACGGTATCTTGGTCGGCTTCATTCCCCACACGCCCTACCACCAGCGCTGCTTTCAGCAGGTCGCGAGACTTCTGCTCTGACTGACGCTCTTCTCGTAGGTACTTAGCCAACGATTTGAACAGCGCAATGTAGTAGGTGTGGTCCGAGCGCACAGCCCGAGAATAGATGTAGTGCTCCAGATGCTCAGCGGTGACCGCGTCCAGGCACAGGTAAGGCAAACGTGCGTCGTCTTCCTTCCACTGTTTGTTGTACTTTTCGATACAGACGTTGACGTTATAGTCACGCGTCACACTTCCTCTCTTGTTGCTATAACTGGTCTTGCTGACTGGCGCTTTGACATTCAACAGGCCGTCTTTGATAAAGGCTACAGCTACGTTGCGGTCGTCTTTAAAGTCCACGGTAAAACTAAAGGAACCATAGGAACGATCGTCATTTTCTTTGGCTGCACCTGGCGCAGTCTCTGGGTTCGCCAGTGAATGCCATTGGCACATCACACGAGAGCCGCTACGTAGGTGACTGTTTGCCCATTCGATGAAACCAGCCAAGGATGGATACTTTTTATTTTCTGGGTTACTCAGCATGCCTGTACCGTCAGCATCATGAATGAAGCGGCAATGTTGCTCTTGGAATTTCATCGACACAAAATTCAGACCCAGACTCCGGTCGTAGAAATCACCAAATAGTTGTTCCCGATGGTCAAGCCCACAACACATAATCAGGAAACGTTTGTAGTGCAGTGCCATGCGCTCATGCGCCTTCAGCCGATCAGAATAAGCGACGTTTTGGAATTTAATTTGTTCCCCATCCATCCCCCGGAACAAGCGCTCTTGCTCATCCCGAGACGGGAACAGCATGTTCGCACCCAGGTGAGACTCCACAGGGGACACGATGCGATACAGGTTTTCGCCGTCGCGAACCATCAAGAATACCTTGGCATTCTCGCTGTTATTAATAAGGTTTTCCATACGGTCTTTGTAGTCGATATAGCGGCGAGTCGTTGCCATGACCAGTACGCAGCGCGGCGAAGGGAAAATTTGATCCACCAGCGCATGGGTATTGCACAGCGCTTGATAGAACTTGTCCAGGTCACCAAAGTCGAACCAGTCACTTAAGTCGTGGTAGATGGCCAACTCTTCATCGACCATCAATTTCTGCTGAACAAAGGTCAGAGGCTCATTGCTGGGAGCGGACTGCCCTTTACGGATCACCTTCACGTTGACGTCTTTGCCAATATAGAGATCTAAAGACTTGATACCGTCCATCAGTTTGTCAACCTGAGAACGCGCATCTTCTGTTGCAGCCAGCTGCGCCGCTGCCATTTCGGCAAAATAAGGCACCACAGCCTGAACTGCCGCTGTAATTTCGATATTACGCTCTTGGATCCACTCGGATTGGATTGTCGCTATTTGATGGTTTTGCTCGGCCGCATCACGCATGTTCTTGATATCGGCTTCAGTCACGCCCGCTGCAATAGCATTACCCACCGAGCCTGTAGCCAGGCGAATAGCGTTATTACTGATAGCAGGCATGGTGCTCGCACTTACACCTTTCTTTGCGGCTTTTTGCTCAATACGTTCTGTCACAATAGCTTTCATCGCCTCAGGGTTAGCGAGAGACTTCGACAGAGATTGAGTTAGATCGGTAACACGCTGCTGGCACAATGCGACTTCAGCATCACGGATCTGACGCGCATCATCAGCGAATACAAAAAGCTCAACAAAGTCATTAAACAAGAATCGGTGCTCTTTGACAGTTCGCTTAACACTGTGAGAAACGCCGTCTTTGTCTACTGTGACAAAGGTTGCGTATTGCTCGTAGTGCTTCGGATGTGCGCGGAGGATGACGGTATGAAGCTGATTTTCAACCCAACGTAGGGATTCGATGAGAAGTACCTCATCCATCAGGATAGCTTCTTCTGGGATATCCTGCATTGCGCGCCAATATTGCCCGCTTTGAAGTGAGTTGAAACGCTGGATACGTTCGACGTGTTCTTCACGAACTACAATGCCTGTCATGGCTCTGCCCTCAATTGTGATTCATTTTCTATTACTATCTTTACACGTAGTGAACAGCTGACGAATAGGTCACAGGCGCACAGAAAGACATATTTGAATAGGGATAGAGGGATCTGACCAGCGCATGTTTGCAGGGCGAAACCACCTTCATTCACCTGCATGTTTGCAGGAGGAAACTCCGCCCCATCGTTACGCGTCTGCGGAAAACAGCATACTTGCAAGGGGTAAAATCAGCTCCTACGCTGCATG
>NZ_JAMPSX010000034.1:0-44551 GCF_028484875.1 Providencia sp. PROV032 | reverse complement strand
ATAAACTCAGCCTACTACTGCATGTTTGCAGGGAAAAGCATATTTGCAGGGGGGATATAACTGCCGTTCCGCTGCATGTTTGCAGGGGAACAGCATATTTGCAAGGGGATATAACTGCCCCTCCGCTGCATGTTTGCAGGGGAACAGCATATTTGCAAGGGGATATAACTGCCCCTTCGCTGCATGTTTGCAAGGGAATAGCATCTTTGCAAGGGGATATAACTGCCCTTCCACGACATGTTTGCAAGGGAACAGCATGTTTGCAGGAGGAAATCACGGTTCCTCAATAACATGTTTGCAGGGGGACGCATACGCCCTGGAATATACTTAATCCAGGTCGGTATTTTTCAACAAATCTGGGTCACGCGAATTGATTGAGAAAAAAACTTGTCGCTTTCCTTTCGACACCCTATAGCCTTCAGTGTACTTGAGGTATTTGACGTCTTCTAATAACTTCATTGCCCTTCTAACCATTTCAAGTTGCTTATAAGGGTCTGAGCGCATATTTAAACGCTTCATCAACCTTTCAAATGAGACTATCTGCACCCTATTCTCACTGTTTGGCAACCCTTCAAGAAAAGCATAGATAGCCTTTGCCACTTCATTTCTTTTGATCGCAGGGAATACCTTCAGCTTCAGAACGCGCTTGTAGTCCATTTTGTACAAGTCACTTAATTTTGGATTGAATTCCAAAATAACTTCGTTTGCAGCTGTATCCACCCTGGAGAAATTCAACAAGTGAGTTGTAGCACTAATCAAATCATCGCCAGTATCTTTGTACACAGATATTGAAGTGGATGTAATTTTTCGAAGTGATTTAGCGACCCTTTCTTTCAGGATTTTGTTAATTTGCCTTGTGTTGTAATCACACATCTTTGCAAAATCACTGAAGGGAAGCACAACTTTATTGTCTACCATTGGATATTCACTGAGTGACTGAATTATTGAAAGCCAGATACGAAAGTCTGTATCCATATCTAATTTAGGCCCAGATATGGTGACTCTGTCATAACCTTCGCTATTAACAATCTCAAGGTTTCTCAGCTCTTCCGAAGCATCCATCACCCTGCTACCAACATTTTTCTTTTCCCTGCTACTAACGGGACTAAAAACACTAAGCCTAAGCAGTGAGATAGGTTGAATCGATCGCGTATCTGTTGATGATATGTAATCAATTTCGCCCGTCGTCTTGTTTTTTACTTCCACAGACAGGCCTAAATCATTAATATCCTTAGCCATAGTTATTCCTAAAATATTATTATTTGTTAACAGGCATTTTGAGCCTTTGCATATTTGCAGGGGGATGTATAACATGTTTGCAGGAGGAAATCAGCATATTTGCAAGGGAAAAATGCATGTTTGTAAGCTGATCTTGCATGTTTGCAAGGGGAAATAACATGTTTGCAAGGGAATTTAACTCTGCAACTGGTTGAAAATAAAATAAAATATCAACCTTAGATCACTTAGTTGTTTTTAGTTATTTAAGATCACAATAGATCCAATTATTAGATCACTCCTGTTAATAACGGGGATAACTTCCTTACCACCCTTCAATTTACTTTAAAAACTCTAAATGTATTTCCATTGGGAAAAATAATTTCAAATCCTACTTTTTCACTCCGCATCTCTATTAAAAACCGATGCCTTTCCGTCCCTAGAAATCAGTGGATTATTCAGTAATAACTCCTTTCCTTCATTCTTGCATAAATCAAAAACCACCTTTAATTGATTGATTTTAAAGATTAACTATAAGGATTTGGTTTCCTTTATTTGTCCACAGCCGGAAGTAACATATACATGTTTGCAGGGGAATGATTTGCATGTTTGCAAGGGAAAATATGCATGTTTGCAGGATGATCTTACATACTTGCAAGGAGAACTTACATATTTGCAGGAGGAAACAGCATGTTTGCGGGGGAAAAATGTTCTATAATACTTTGATAGTATTAATCAATCTCGCCCTTAGATCCCTTAGGTCTTTTTAGATCAGTTATTAGATCAAAAGATCCAATTATTAGATCATCCCTGTGAATAATGGGTATAACTATTTGAAAAGCGGACATCTGGAATGCAATCCGCTTAAAGTTTAAGTAGCCACACGGGATCGAATTTATTTAAAAAGCAATATTTTTTGCCAGACCAAAAACAAAATCATTAGTGAATGTAAAATCACGCCACACCAGGCAACCATCCGCATCACGAATTTCTACCTGAGTTGATGTCTTACTATAACGAATGATCTCAATAGTCTTTCCAGACAAACCACCAGCTCTGATCAATGCTTCTGTAACCTTCAGACCTTCTTGTTGACGAAGGTCATATGCATTGTCATCCGATTCAGTGGAACCCTGTTCAGCACGGGCAATTTGAGCCTCAGCAGAGCGAAACAGGTCAGCCAATTCTTTCCCTTTATTTCGCTCTACACCTGCAAAAACTTCTTCTAAATACGTCATATTTTACCCTTGTGACCAATTTGAAATGATCGTGCTTGTGAAACCAACGATCTCTTTTGAGATCACTTCTTCGGCTTGGAATACTTCGATGCAAATTTCTTTAGAGCCAGAAGCGAGTTCTACCCGACACAATGGAAACGTACCCATAATGTCCCGCTTAAGCTTCGCCAAAAGCTCGCTAAGTGATTTTCCAGGGATCTTTGGAGCTAAGTGAGCAGGAACTGAAACTTGCAGGCAAATCGCCTCAGGGGCGTTACAAGCGCTATCACACATCAAACTCATCGTGCCATAACCGACCAGTGAACGATGATAGAACACCGCTTCACGGGTAGCAGACTCGTGATTGGAGATCAGCGCATAACCATTTTTTTCCAATTCTAGATAGTCGCTATTAGCAATACGCTGAGAGTAGTCCTCACCCCAGGATGCATTATTACGGCCTTCAAAACGGGCATGGTGATAGTGAGACTTTAAAAAAGCATAATGCTCTTCACGGGAAGGCATGGGAATGTGTGAGTAATTCATCAGTGTTTATTCCTTTGCGTATCAGACTTTCAGTATCAAGCCTCCCATGCAGCTGACAAAGGGGTAAACACAACGGAAATCGAAAAACAAATTTAGTTTGTGGAAATGGGTGGGTAATCCCACCCACTGAAATTACTGGCCGACGTTGGTTAACACTTCACGAATGCGATCAATGGTGGTTTGGGCTTTATCATCCCCCACTCCCGCCCCCCTATTGTGAATTTCGGCCGCAATATGACACACTTGGTCAATGACCATTTCAGGAACTGCCTTCACCACACTTTCCGGACGTGCTAATACGAGATTCATTTCGCAAACAGTGACACCAGCACGACGTGCCATAGCTTCACGTTCACCTGCCGCTACACGCAGATCGTCAATCGATTGCAGCATCGCTTCATTATCTGGCTTACACCCCAGTTCATCGGCAATCTCTTTAATGCATTGCGGAAGCACATCGTCTGAGAAGTGCTGAAGCCGGAACTGGATCAGCGCCAGCTGTTCATCCGGTGTTAAGCTCACGCCTGCCCCCCAGAATGAAAGGCGATTTTTCATGTCCACGAGTCGGGCATGGTTGGTCAGAATATTGGCGTTGCGGGTACCATCAACATCAGGCCCAGCATTCGTTTTTTCAGGTGTCGGATTCATGAAAACCTCATTTTCGGAATGGGTGAATTTCTCAACTACAGTTGCACTTCAACATGAGTTGCTGAAATGTCATGTCGGACATTTTCACTACTTTCTCAGGCACTTCAGCACCGAGACTCTTCAAGTGTGCTCTCAGTTCGTCCCGCTCCTTCATCGTTTCAATCAAGAGCCGAGACACCTGTGCTGACCACTCTGGCCGCATGTGGACTGGCGACTCCGGATAATTGTTCCAGTGCGCCATCATGGTTAAAGCCACGCGCAATGTGTCGCGTTCGAAAACCGAGAGTGACTTAACGCAGATCCCCGGAGGGAATTTTTCCGCCTTAATTAATTTAAGATAGTTAATTTGAGGCCGATTGTTTGCCAGGCTCATGATGCCTCCGTAAAAAAGCAGGTTTTGTGATAATAACGTCCACATCCATGCAACGATTGTCCTGACACATTTGCGCCTGACTTTTGTCGTAGAGCATCAACGCGACACGCTCGCCGGGCAGAGGCAGATCTTTTTCTGCCGGGATCTCACCCACTACATCAATACGGACGGTACTTTTGTTACTGTACAGGCTTAACCCGTCACGTTTTTCAATATCGACTCGGTATTCAGCGATGACAGAATCGGTTTTCTCCTGGCTGGGCATCAATTCGAACCCAGCGATCAGAGCGCCCCCTAACACCATAATCAACGCACCATCTAACAACACATCGGTCATATTCGTTTTCATCATTCATATCCTGTATGAATAGTAAACTTCAATACTGACTCAACTTGTACTGCCGACGAAATTAAGCGTTTCACGCTGCCTCCTGAACGAAGCGCTCCATTGTTCTCACCACGAGACGGAAGTGTTTGCTTAGCGCAACAGGGTCCCGCCCAGCCATTTTGGTGATGGGATCGGAGTCATGCTTCAGCATCAAGCCATCATCCAGTCGCCACAGCATCCGCAGATACTCCAGTTTCAGTTGATTGACGATCACTTCTCTCAGATGCTGAGAGAGCCCCTGGCAGCTTGTAATTGCATTACGACGAGTATGTTGATGGTAACGACGAAAAGCGCGCTCAGTGGACGTGCCGGACTTACTCAGCTTCAACGAGCACCAAGCACTGGTATGTCCGATCACGAAAACCGAAAGTGTGTTTTTGGCCCTATTTTTCTCTTGCTGCATGGATAGTTCATCCTCGCGCGTCAAAGATGCACGGATCCATTGACCGGTTGAGGTCTGATTCGCCAAGTGCCACTGCATGGTGAATGCCAGATTAGCCCACCAGCGTAGACGGATGATACTGGCGTTCACTTTGTTGGCGATCAGAAACTGATAGCGTTCCGTCGTTAGTACACGCAGGTCTTTACGAGACGCAATCCCATCCATTGTCTGATGGCCGTTTAAGCCCAGGCTGCGATAAGTTTGGCCGCGCTGCATCATGCGGTTGTACAGTGCTGACTTTCCTTTGCACAGGGAAACTGCACCGAAGCGCAGATAAAATTGAGCAGCACTGCCGGAGGTGTATTGCCCAGCCAATACCGCTTCACGCAGTCGAGGATATTCCTCCCAAATGATGAACTCAGCAGCATCCGCGTCGATGGTCACTTCACTGTCCTCGCTGAAGCTAACCACGCGACGTTTTCCGTTCGGCGTATTGATAATGCGGCTGGCACGCTCATCGTCGGCACCGTTAAAATAGGCCATTTCAGCGATGGGATCAGCCAGGCCATCCATACCGGAATCATTACCAAACTGCCCGACCTTGACCCACAATGCTTTGGGCATAGGGGTCTTTGGGGTGACAGGCATTTCAGGCTCATCTTCCAGTAAGTCGAGCTCACCTTTTGCCCAGACGCGGCGATAGATTTCCAGAGCATGAAACGGTTTTTCGTTAAAATGGTGGAATGACCACATGAAGTCTATATGGATTAACGCAACCTCACTGACAATGCGAAATTGAGGTGACGCCATGCGGCGGTTGTGGGCGGTGTTTTCCAGTTCGCCCGATCGAAGTTTATCGGCTACATCCTCAGCACGCAGCTGCTCAACGTAGTCCATACTGCAACAAACATGCAGCAGGCGCTCCAGGAAGCGCGGTGAATAGACATCAGGCTGAACCTTGATGAAGCCTCCAGCATACAAGGTGCGACCCACAGGATGCCTATCTTCCCACGCATTGCGACGCTTGGACAAAAATCTCTGAATACGGTTGAGCCCAGCCATGTAACCGTGGCGATCGTCATCAGAACGCAGAAGGTTTTCCATTGATTTATCGAGACCGACCGCCTGGCAAGCCCAACATCCAAACCGGCTCCCACAGGCTTCACTGGATTTTTTCTCAGAACCCGACCAAACACATTCCCCTGTTGCGGCCTTGTAGAGCTCAGCGGTGTCGTTGTTGCTGTCCAGGTAGCTCGGCAGCAGATACTTAGAAGCGCTTCCGGCGCTTAGCAGAAACTCCCACACGTCGCCCTGTAACCAATGCCTGATGGGGTACAATTCGCCGCCTTCTTTTGTGATCTTAACCTGACTCGCATTCCCGCCTTTTAAGGCGATGTTTTTGGCTCGGATAACGCCCTCTGCATCGCGGCTTCCCAGCAGCAAACAGACGCGTTTACCCACGGATTTTGGCAGGCTTTTCACGTATGCCGTTTTGGCGCGTTTGGCCGCAAAAATCTTCAAGTCGTTGGAGCACTGACGCACTGAGCTGTTGGTGAACGTGGGCAAGCCACGCCCCGTCAGTATCCGCCCCGTCCAGCTGGAGGTGAGCCCCGGTTTTGCGAGAACAATAGACAGCGGCAGGTTTTCTTGATCGATGAACTTTTCAAGCGCAGCCAGTTTCTGATCGGCGAGCCAGCGTATCTCAGGGGTTTCAATGCCAGTATCGGTATGCAAAAGGTAATGGTGTTGGCTAATAGGAATTCCCGCGCGAACAGCGCGCACCAACGCCATGAGGAATAAGTGCAGGACAATTTCGGAGTCTTTACCGCTACTCCAGGCGAGGGAGATCGTCCAATTATCAGCAAGGGCTTGGTAGATAGAAGCTGTGCCATTATGGATGAGATCAGCCATGCTGACTCCACGACTGGCATCACGATAGTTCAGGTCGGCATCTTCCTTCAGTGTTTGCCATACGGCCTGCCACTTATCCGCTTTTAAGACTGATATGGAAGGTAGTTCCGGATTTTTAAAGTTGAAGGAATGCTGCATAAATCACCTGTTATTTGTTTTGTTTACAGGATATTTTCTCATGAGGCAGACAGCTGACGAAGTAATGAGCGCTAAAAACAATTCTTTAGCTAGATAATTAAATTTATAATATTCTGTGATAAATTAGACTAAAACCTAAAAGGTTATCTCATGTGGCAAATTGAACTGGAAAGTATAATTAAGAAATTGGATTCAGATTACGAAATTGCGAAGGAGGAAACATTATGCTGTTCAGGGGCAGCTTATTGTGCTTTTGAAGCAAATACAGAAACCTTCAAATATGCAATTGGTTTTATAGAAAGATTTTTTTCGAATAGCAAATTCTTCACCTACATCCTAACATCCTATGAAAATCAAGAAATAATTAATCAGTATATTTCTAATGATGAAAGTAAAGACATTTCATTCGTAATTAAAGGGGCTGACATTTATAATAATTGTAACTGCCTACGCAGCCACCGAAATATTATTAGCCTTAGCTTTATCAATGAGCATAAAGAAAAAACAAAATGGAAATGCCATCATGGCGGCTCTTATGCATCTTGGTTGAGTGGTGCGCACGAAAGAATTGATGTAGCAACATATAACTTGCAACAAATAAAGTTAATTAAAAACAAACTTGAGTTATTTGATTTTATAGAAAAACGATATTACTATCCGAATGAAACATCAAGTGTTAATGATAATAAAATAACACAACATAAAGACAATTATAAGTATTACCATATTTTAGATAGTATTATAAAACAATTCAATAGGGATAAACCGAACGATCTAACAGAAAGAAATGTCGATATCGAATCAATTTCTCAGGAATACAATGCCAATGGAGTGAAGCTAAAACTGGTTGACGCACAGTTTGCCCGGTATAGCTTGTTATCTATTAATGAGTTTACTAACATAGAAAACGACGGTCCGTTTGGTGCTGTGTTTGACAGTCGAATAAATAAGAAATTGCAAATTAATACTTCTCCAAAGTTATTAAATATATTTAAAGAGTTGATCTCCTGTAACTATTTAAAAAATCTAGCATTAAAGCCAATGGGTATCATTGACGTAGGTTTCGGATTGGAATCTATAGAACGAGGCGCCCCTCTTGGTGCATCAATAAAAATGCTACCTTCATTATCTTGTTTTTATGGTGTGATATATAATGATAAATTAATAGTTTCACACAACAAAGAAAAGCAAGAAATAACATTTGAAGAATTAAGGGATGATTACAATCTATTGGATGACGGCTGCGTTGTTACTCAAGTTATTCACATTAAATATTTTATAGTCAAGAATGTGGAGAATACTTCATTGAGCATCTAGATCATGAGTATATTTTATATGATTCATCTGAATATACATTAAAAGAGGAAAAACCTGAACAAAAAGGCAGTGTAGATAAAATAAAAACATTTAAAATTGACAACTCGAAAATTCCTTTTTTCTATAAGCATAAAGGTAATTACTTGCTACTCATAATTCTTGAGCTATATTTTATGAATAAAGAATTATTGCGAGAGTATTTTGAAGAAGTAAATAAGAACAAATAGATAAGTTTAAAAAAAGCCAGAATACCCTGGCTTTGGTAACATTCAATATTCTTCAAACTGTGGTCCGGTGTAGTTGTCAAATCGCGACCACTGGCCGTTGAAGGCCAAACGAACCGAGCCGATAGGCCCGTTACGCTGCTTACCCAGGATAATTTCGGCTACCCCTTTGTGCTCGCTATTCTCGTTGTAGACCTCGTCACGGTAGATGAACATGATGAGGTCCGCATCTTGCTCTATCGAACCCGACTCGCGCAGATCCGAGTTTACGGGTCGTTTATCTGCTCGTTGCTCCAGTGAGCGGTTAAGCTGCGATAAGGCCACCACGGGTACCTGTAGTTCCTTCGCAAGCGCCTTCAAAGAGCGGGATATTTCTGCTATTTCCTGTGTTCGGTTGTCTTTCAACGCCGGAACCCGCATCAACTGAAGGTAGTCCACCATGATCAGGCTCAAACCACCGTTTTCACGAAACACTCGCCGTGCCCGCGATCGCAATTCAGTCGGAGTTAGGCCGCTGCTGTCGTCGATATAGACGTTTCGTTTTTCCAGCAAAATGCCCATCGTGCTTGAAATACGAGCCCAATCTTCGTCATCCAGTTGGCCCGTCCTGATTTTGGTCTGGTCAACGCGGGACATGGAAGCCAGCATACGCATCATGATTTGTTCACCTGGCATCTCCAGGCTGAAAATCATCACAGGCTTGTCCTGTGTCATCGCTGCGTTCTCACAGATGTTCATCGCAAAGGTGGTTTTACCCATTGAAGGGCGCGCTGCGACGATGATCAGGTCGGACTTTTGGAGTCCGGCTGTCTTTTTGTTCAGATCGGTGTAACCCGTATCGACGCCTGTCACCCCGTCATGCGGTGTTTGGTACAGCTGCTCGATGCGCGTTACAGTTTTCTCCAGAATGGCATCAATGCCCATCGGCCCGCTGTCTTTATTAGTTCGAGCCTCTGCAATCTGGAACACACGGCTTTCGGCCAGGTCCAGTAATTCAGCACTATTCCGACCCTGGGGATCGTAACCCGCATCCGCAATATCATTGGCCGCAGTGATCATTTCCCTCACTACGGCACGCTCACGCACGATGTCGGCGTAGGCTGTGATGTTAGCGGCGCTTGGGGTATTTTTCGACAGTTCGGCCAGATAGGCAAAGCCACCGACCAAGTCAAGCTGGTTGTGTTGCTCCAGTGCTTCAGCAAGTGTGATCAGGTCAATCGGTCGGCTTGATTCCACCAGCCGTTGCATCATGGTAAAAATACTTTTGTGGGCACGGGTAAAGAAATCCCCTTCCACAACACGTTCGCTCACCAAATCCCAGCGTTCATTGTCCAGCATCAGACCGCCAAGAACGGATTGCTCCGCTTCAAGTGAATGGGGAGGCATTCGAAGACCAGCCAGACGCATATCTTGTTCAGTGGCGATCGTGGACGAACGTTGATTTTTCTCTTTCATCACCGGCCTCACAGCGTGTTTCGTTGCGCGATTTGGCGTTCACATTCAGCCGCCAAGGACGGGTAATGCTGTGCAATTGCAGAATACAGTTGCTGGCTCATGCAAGAGGCTTCACGTTCCTGCCCAGAGCTACGATACGCATTTTCTTTATCGTGATCGTAGTTGCTGAGCAGCTGTCGAACGTAATTCACTTTTATGCGAGCCAGAAACGCGTCGGTGTTTTTGCCTTTTCGGCGAATGGAATGGCCTTTCCCCAGCGCGCGCGGCTTACAGCCTCGGCTTTCATAGTGGGAGATAGCTAACGTTTCCAAGGAAGCGTCATCAATGACGCGGATGGTGATTTTAGGCAGGATAGGCAGTGCGTGATCCATAAAACCTCCGAGCTGCCGTGACGTTATTTTTTTATTGAACGGCACGGGCGGTGTAGTGAAGTGAGATAAAAAAGGCCGGAGAACCGGCCTAATCTTGCGAAGACAGCGCGTTGGTTTATGCCTCAGCGTCGCCCTCGCCTTCACCGTCATGAGCCTCAGTGGCTTCTTCATTGCCTTCGTTTTCAGCCTCAGCAGCTTCTTTCGCCGCCTGTTCGGCTTCCTCTTCCAGCTTGGCCGCTTCTACATCGCTCAGCGCTGCCATCAGCTGGCGGGCAACTTCAGGGGACAGACGCAGCACCACTTCTTCCGGCACGGTCTCAGCGATTTCAATCTGGTTTTCGTGCTCAGCCGTTGGTGCGGGAGGGATCTGCGAGCGCAGCTGATCCAACGTCGGCAACAGGCTTTCGAAGGTTTTGCGCACGACTTTTGGTTTCACCTTGGCTTTCTTCGGCGAAGACACATAGCGCGCGGTGACGCGGTTTTTACCTGCTTGCTCGGCTTTAGCCAGAGAAGCCATCAGGATGTCGAAAGCGTCACGGTCGGTGCCTTGGCAATCAGTGATCACGTCAATCGCAACATCACCGGACACTTTATCGTCTCGTACCAATTTTTTAATGCGCTCTTCGGCTTTAGCCAGGATCAGGCTGCGACGAACGGTTACGCCGGACAGACCCAGACGACGAGCGATAGAGTCGATTTCGTGGCCCCAATCAACCAGACGGCGGAAACCTTCAGCGCGCTCAATCATCTTCAGGTGCTTGGTGTTGGCGCTTTCGATCATGTTGAAGACTTCTTCGTCCTTACCGCCTTCGAACTCTTCAATGATCAGCTTTTCAAATACTGCACCTTCAGCGATAGCGGCCATCAGGCCGGTGAAGCGGTGGTGACCGTCGATGATTTTCAGGCGAGTCACACCGTTCACAACAACCACTTTAACGCGGATAGCCGGGACGCTGCTCGGGTGGTTCAGGTAGGCGTTCTTGAACATCTCTGCGCGCTCTACATCAACCTCACGCAGGTTCAGGCCTTCTTCAACGTACAACCATGAGACGCTGACCGCGTACACGTTGTTTCGACCAACGTTCAGCTCTTCAAACAGCGCGCTGTTTGCAGCTGTTTTGCGCTCTTTGGATACGAAGTCGCTCAGACCACGCAGCGTGGATGGGGCCTTGTCCATCTGACGCATGATAGCGCCCAGATTGCCCATCAGCTCGTTGTCACGGGAAGCTTGGAAGATTTGTTGTACGTTGATAGTCATGATAGTTACTCCGCAAATTGTTATTGGTTGTTTACGTGTTTGTGCTTACTTCTGAATCCAGTTAAACACGGCGTGTACCGGTGACGAATAGCAAATGCGGAAAAAAATAGTCTTTTTTCGATTGTTTTTTTATCGATGGGAAATGGGCGTAAAAAAAGCCAGTATTGCTGGCCTTTGGTTGGAGAGTTCCGTTACTGTGAGTTGGCTTTCGCTTCCGTCATGATTTTGTTCATTGCAGCGGCAAGCTGCTCGCTTTCACCTTCGGTGTAATCCGGCCAAGGAACGAAAGGACGATTTGTTTTGTTCAGCAAAGAGAAACCTGTAGGGCACCGCCATTGCATTGGAGTCGTTTGACCTTCAGTGAAGTTAACCAACATCAGTTCTTGCTCGCAAGTGACATCTTTCACACCACCGATCTCAATCAGGCGGGTGCTCATTATCCCAAAATGTTCATCTGCAAACTTCAAGTGGTCATAGGCCGCAAATGTGCTGTAAAGGCCGACCCACAGAAGGATCTGGATATTAAGGATAGTGCCTATCTGTCCGAGAGTTTTTTCTTTCATGGCTTTGCGTAATAAAAGCGCGGCACCAAACAGCAAGTACAGGCCACCAGCCAGGAAAAGCCATACAGGTAAATTGGAGCCTGATTGGTCCACCTGTTCAGAGCCTGCATCCATCAATGATTTGATGAATGGAGCAAGGAGCAAGAAGAAAGCCGGAACATAGAATAGCCAAGTCAATTTTACTTGTCCGATAGCTGCTATACGTTTTTCCTTGTCAAGGCTCGCTTCTTCTAGCACAACTTTCATTGTTTTTGCGAAGGAAAATATCGCTGCGATCATAAATAGGACCGTCATTATTAAATACATTTACTCTCCAAAACTCAGGAATACATACTTTGAAGCAATGGTACAATGTTAATAATTAAAATAGTAATTAATTCAGTCGCAAATTGAGGGGCATTTTCAGGTAACGGTAAATGAACTGCCACCCTTCCCCGTGTGGTGTACGGTAATCCAGGCGCGGTAGATGCTGCTTTGCATCGTGTTGATTATAGTTTTTCGATGCAGTATTGAATTGGAAAAAATGCGCGAGCTCATGCGCTACCAGCGCCCGAAGATGGTCTAGTCGGTTAATGGAATAAAATGAGCCAATTTCCTTATCCTTGCAAACATGCGCGTACTCGTGAAAGTAGCATGCAAACATGCGCAGGCCGTATATTTCGACCAAATCCGTCTCGAAGATGAGTAACCAGTACTGAAAGGTTAGGTGCTAATATAGTACCTAACCTTTATTTTCAATGTGTTATGTGAATATTCGCGTGCTGATGGTAATTCAAGGGGCACCAATGGCACATGTACATTTCATGTATATTTCATGTAATTCTCGTGGTTATTATATTTGGCAAAAGTCATATGTAGGAAAGCTAATTCGATTTGACTTGAGAACTAGAGATCTACAAATCGCTCATAAACGTTCAAAAATTCTACTGATCTGCTTTAATTAAACAGGACACTTTAATAATGGAATATAATCCAATTATTGAGGTGTTAAATGAAAAAACGAACAAACAGGTTTTATACTACTGAGTTTAAGCAAGAAGCGGTCGCATTAGTCACCGAACAAGGTTATAGCGTCCCAAAAGCGGCAGCTTCATTAGGGATCACCGATAAATTACTTTATAACTGGAAAGCAAAATGCGACGCTGAACAATCCGGTAGCAGCTTGAATGCCGATGAGAGAGCTGAGCTATTAAGGCTTCGAAAAGAAAATAAAGAACTTAGGATGGAGAAAGAGATCCTAAAAAAAGCCAGCGCCCTCCTGCTAAAGGAAACCAAGTAGCGTTTAAAACGATTAAGCAATTATCTTCACAGTTTCCCGTGCTGAAGCTCTGCAAGTTAATGAAAATAAGTCGTTCTGCCTACTATGCTTGGCTTAAACGCCCAGCAAAATTGATCACCGCAGAACAACTTAGCCTGTACCGCAGAGCCAAAGCTATCTTTGAACAGAGTCGAAATAGCTTAGGTTATAGAACGTTACGTAAACGGTTATGCAAAGAGGGCTTTAGCGTGAGTGCTTATGGCGTTCAAAAGCTAATGGCTCAGCTTGGCCTAGTCGTCACTCAGCGCGTTGCTTACAAAGTCACCACAAAACGCAAACACAGTGATGCCGTAGCCGATAATTTGCTCAATCAAAATTTTAATCCTCACGCACCTAACGAAGTGTGGGCGGGTGATGTGACCTATTTAAAAACAGGGGAAGGCTGGATGTATTTAGCCATCGTGATGGACTTATACTCACGCCGTATTGTGGGTTGGCACATCGATAAACGAATGACGGCAGATTTAGTCAGTAAAGCCTTGATGAAAGCGTATAACTTACGCCAGCCCGAAAAAGGCTTAGTCTTTCATAGTGATAGAGGCTCTCAATATACGAGTAAGCGATATCGCCGCTTGCTAACAAGCTATGGTATTAGGGCAAGCATGGGTGATGTTGGAGCCTGTTGGGATAACGCTGTTGTAGAACGATTTTTTGGCAGTTTAAAACACGATTGGGTACTGAAAATCCCTCAGCCGACTCGGAAACAGATGAAAGAAGATGTTATCGCGTATATGCGCTATTACAACCTAGAAAGGCTTCATACTGCCAACGGTGATCTGTCCCCAATTGAGTATGAACAAAATTCCTTAAGAAAAGTGTCCTGATTTAGTTGCGCAGAACATATCAAGACGCTCTTTTTTGTTTGGCCACTCATACAATTCAACAAAGTCAGAAGATAACTCACTAGGTAAATATTCTAATCGCAAATATGTATCCCTAAGATCTTCATCCTGACTTGCTATATAACCGAGTACATCACTTTCTCTGTGGGCAATTAGCGACCTCTGTTCAGGTGTTCTGGCATGCTCAATGATACAAGGAGAAGTAAAGTCCCAGCGCCGCATTAGTGCTTTATAATTATGATTATCAGAACGTTGACTCAGGTACTCTGCATAAAGTCCATCACGATGCCGGAATTGAGGTTTACCTTGAAGAACATAATTATTGATAGAAAAGTCTTTGGCTTTAAAATCAGCACTATTATTAGAGAAAATCCTATCCCACTGTTTCAGGTTCTTATTAGGCGCATCTTCCTTACGCTTAATCATCCACGACTTATCTTTGAAGTATTGTTTATAAATCTTATCATCACCAATTTTTGAAAATTCTTCTAACGAGAAAACGTACTCTTGTTCGTCAGGAGGAAGATCATCTTTGGTTGCGGTTCCACATAGAACCACACAAAAATCAACCCAAGGTATAAACTTATTGCCCAACCTTTCTTTTAATTTGGTTGAGAGTATCTTTGCAGATCTACGAGACTGATTAACTCCATGTTTTCGATGTTCTTCATTACCATTAGGAAACTGAACTACCCATTGACCGTCCTTCGAAAAAACTCTTCCTGACCACTTTTTAAACTCAACATTTATTATTCTATCGTGAGTGATAATAATTAAGTCACCTTCAAATTCTCCACTTTGTCTACCTCGCATTTCCAAGGATGAATAACCTTTCCAGTTTTGAGGTAGACTAGCTTCAAGTTTTTCATTAGCTTCTCGTTCATAACTGTTAATTCCTAAAGGGTCCAAGCATTTTATTTTCATTATTTTTATTCCTAACTAACCTAAAACATATTGGTTATTGACGTACATAAATCCTGATTTATGATTTTAATTTCTTTGTAAATATGTTATTTCTATTTTCGACCTACGCGTTCTGACTTTCTACAGCCATTGCATTCTCTTTACAAATAATATCAAATAACTATATTGCTGTTTTAATGCTCGGTTGTGACCGATTTCCATCATTTCATCAGGTTTTTATCTTTAAAGTTGTTCCAACGCACATTGCTTTCATTTTATCTAAACATTGACTGGGCACTGGTTTGTCCCATAGTTCAGCGTGTTCAGTATTTTTTAGCTCATTTTAATGTCAGATGAGTAAAAAGTAAGAACTACAAAAATGGGATTGCAATACCACCTGTTCAAAATTTCCCTAAATTTCATCTAGTTGATTGAGTACTTCCCTGTTAACATGGAGTTTCCCATCAATATGATCAGCCAACTAATTTACTTATATTGGATTCATTTTACTGAATAAGCGCTACTTTAGCATTTTGTTTTCCTAGTTATAGGACCATTATCCCGGCTTTTGACTGCTGGCAAAGAAAAGCCCGGACATTGCCGGGCTCAGTTCGCACTCGCTGATCTTACTTCTTGAACAAACGTGAGATTAACTTAATCCCGAATTTATCCAGGCCGTCAAGTTGCTTATTGATGACTTGTGACAGCGTATGGATTGACAACAGACTCATGCCAATGAACACACAGATGAACAGCAATGTGATGCATCCCGCCCCACCAGCAACGAGGTATCCCCAAAACGTTGTTGGGGCATCAATGATGGTCAGACAACCGGGCTCAGGTTGCCATTGCCAAGAAAACCCTCGGAGCGCATAAGGGAAAGCATCAAGCCCGTTCATAACGGTGGTGATCAGCCATCCCGTCCCGAAGAGCAATGCCACTCCAGAAGAGAACAGCAAGAACATAAAGGTAATGCCCGCCCCTCTGGGCAATTCGCGGCTTTGTTTAAAAGTCATTACGGCCTCTCGATTTTGACAGCAACACTCTGCTATTGGTTTATGGCTTAGCCTTTGTGTTGACTGCTTCGGAGAATTGCAGCCCAGCTCTTCTCAGCCAGAAGGCCACCGCCTTTTCAACGGCATCTTTGGCTGCGGCCATATCAGGGAAATGTCCCAGATCGCCTTTGAGGCCTGGCAGGCTGCAACGGGTAGCATAAGCCTCCTGCCCACGCGTATGCGTCGCATCGTAGTAAGCTGAACCGATCTTAAATTGACCCAAATAAAGTTGCTCGCCTTGGTTCCAACGGCTTTCGCTCGGTTTCCAGTTAAGAGTTGTCATTGCGGTGTCTCGATCGTGAAAAAGGTGCTTTCATTATGCGAGCAGTAAGGCGGGTGACGAAAAAAAAGCCCTGCATTCCGGGCTTGATCAGTTTGGATGAATACCCATTGCGAGTTGCAGATCGGCGAGTGTTATCATTAGCATCATAGGGTCAAGTGGTGAAGGGACGAAACCAATGTGTTCATAGAAGCGTTTAGCATCATCAGTTAGAGCGTGGACCACTATTCCTCGTATGCCCACCAGCCCAGAGGCCTGAATAACACGATGACAGGCATCTTTGACCAATCCCCTTCCAACTCCAAGCCCTTTAGCTCTTGTATCCACTGCCAGTCTACCGAGAAGGATGACTGGTATGTCAGAAGGCATATTGCGGCGGAATCGGCCAACAGCTTGATTGGTGCTCACAATCCCGGAAGACAAGGCATAATACCCCATCACTTGGTTATCAGAAGTGGTTACAAATGTTCGTGAAGCTCCTGAGTTTTGATTACTCATGGCCCGATTTTTTAGCCAGAGATCTAAAGCCTCTTCACCAGATGAAAAGCCTTCCAGCAAATGGCCTGTTTTGAGGGGTTCGGGTGCTGTCAGCTTCAATGTCATTTCTCCCAAGGGGATTTAGACATCAATGTTTTTCGTAATGCCTCATTGTTCCTTGGTGCGGCATCAAGCTGATTAATAAACTCCTGGTATACCTCGGGGCTGACGTTAATAACCCGCAGGTCCGCCAGTGTCTCTTCAGCAGCTCGTCGAGCGGCTTCCAGAACGAACTCAGTTCGATTTTTGCCTACCGCATTTGCGGCGCGGTCGATCAGGATTTTGTCTTCCGGTTTAATTCTCAGGTTCAGAGATGAGCGTGTTACCGCTACATCATTTTGAGTTGCCATATATGCCTCCCAATTAATTGCTTATTCTGCTAAGTATATAAGAGTGTAATGTCGTTGTCATTACAATTATAAATAGGCTACTGCACAAGAAACCTAGCAAAAACTAACAATTTACAGCGCTAGGTATCTAAGAGAGATGGAAGAGTTAATCTAAGTGTTTGTTAAAGATATGATTGAATAGATTTTTAACTAGATTGCACCTTAACTTGATTATATCGCTAAAGTCCTCCGTTTTTCTAAGAGGTATGGTGACATGATCAAAAATGTCACTAAAAAGCGATGCGTTAGGGGTCAGCTCCTCCCCTCCATTTCGATAGAACTCACTGTTGGGTGATATTTCATGGACATATTGCTGCGCTAATTCATTACCTATAGATGCACAATCGAGCTCATATCTTATCCAGCTAACAATATCACCTTCGCTTAAGCTATTAATTAAGAAGAAATAAAAGAAGTATAAAACAGTTCCGTCATGTAAGTGACTTGCTTCATTTAATACCAGAGGGTAGTTGGATAGGTCGGCAGACAGTTCCTTAGCTTTTACCAGTTCTTTTATGTGCCTCAGAGCCCCTTGATGTCCTTCATCTTGTGATTTTATGAACAATTGCATGGAATCTTCATAGCTATAATCACATCCATTTCCATTTTTATACATTAGTGCCAAATTGAATGTAGCTGAAGTATGTCCATATTTAGATGCAATCTTAAAATTATTAAAGGCCATTTTAAAATCAGCTATTTTTAGATATTCAACACCTTGTTCATATATTTTATTTGCTGATTCGTTATCGCTTTTAATGCAACTTGAAGACACAGAGTATTCAGTATTGGTTTTAGGGTAACAGTACACCTGTGCTTCAGGTTCACTATGTGTAGTTTGTTTGGTATGCCAAAATTTTTCCTTCAGCAAATCCCCTTCCCCTTGCTCGAAAGTATCTTCACTAATTAAATAACCAAAGGTTTGGTTGGCGTTAATCAGAAAATTTGTACTGTTTTTATTATATAATTTATATGTGTACTCATACTGAACTGAATATCCTTCCCACGAAAACACACCATTAATACGATTGCTGGAAAAGAATCGCATCAAAGATTGCCCAACAAATTCAAATCTATCTTGTAAGTTAGCTTGTAGAGTGAACATTATATAGGCGTCATTTTCATCAAAGCCAATAAAGACTTGCACTTCATCCTTTGTTGTTTCACCTAAGTATTTGTAGTTCACTACGCGACCTTTGAAAAGGCGGTCACCACCACGATCGACCTCAAAGAGGTTTTCTATTTCATGGTTTACATACAAAACATCGCCATTCTTAATTATAAAGAGGATATCCACTTCGGCATCGTTTAATCGCGCTCCGTTACTCAAAATTTTCTTATCTACCAGAGGTTTACGGTTTGGTCTGGAAAATATCTTATTGAAGAATCCCATTTTAAATTCCCTATTACTAGTGAGATGTTATAAACCTAATTAAACCTGTTAAATCATGCGCTTAAATACTCTTTTTTAATGGGGTAACTATATTGTTATTCCTCTAATCTATCGCAGGCCTTGTTACTTCCAAGCGAACATGACTTCTTAAATAGTTTGTTAGCTTTTGATTTATCCTTTTCAACTCCGTTACCTGTTAAATACAGCAAGCCGAGAAAGTAATTTGCATCTGCATTTCCTTGCGCTGCTGATTTCTCAAACCAGTATTTTGATTTTTTATAATCTTCTTTGACATACCCATTTGAGTCACCATACATAAATCCCAATTGCAATTGAGCATAGGCATTCCCTTGCTTGGCCGATAATTCAAACCATTTAAAAGCTTCCTCATAATTATGGCTGTTATAATAGTGTGAGCCAAGGCCATATTGAGCTTGGTCATTTCCTTGTTCAGCCTCCCTTTTAAGTATTTTTAATGGTTTATCATCCATTATTCCAACTGTACTTTTACCATTTTCAGTTTGATTATTTAACCTTGCCAGTACATCAGCAGCCTCTTTAACTCCTCTGCTCGAGGCTGACTGAAGGTATTTAATACCTAAGACTTCATTTTGCTTCACCCCCTCACCGACCATGTACATAGAGCCCAAAACTACGTCAGCTTGGCCAGAACCGTTCTCAGACGCTCTCTTTAGCCAATACAAAGCTTTTGAGTAGTCTCGTTTCCCGTCATAGCCCATATAGTAAAAAAATCCAGCCTGAGCTTGAGCTTCAGGGTTATTTTGTTCTGCTGATTTCATATACCATTTAATCGCCTCTTCGGGGTTTCTTTCGACTAGCCGCCCCTCTAGGTATACATTGCCTAAAGCTTGTTGAGAAAGAGCATCGCCATTGTTTGCCAGGGTTGTTAGTTTAGATATCAAGGATTGCTCACTTTTGACAGGCAAATTATTAGCAGTAGCACTGAGGCTTAATATCAATGTTAGCGATATAAAAAAAATCCGTTTCATATGTAAACCCTTTAATTGCTTATAAATACTTGGTGATTTTTGATAATTATACGTATCAACCTAAGATTGGCTGATCAAGCTGAAAAGTCTAAGAAATAGTATTTTTAATACCTTTAATTAAAGACAATAAAATAACGTATTTTTTCAGTATACATAAGGGGAATTTTGATATCCTCACGTACAGGTCATCAGCTGTTAATGATTAAAAAAAGCCCGACATAATGGGGTCACTTCATAAGCAGGACTTTCTGGGGGAAGTAGGAAAAAGAAGGAGAGGTGTTATTTTTGTACTTTGACCGCTTCAGCCTTCATGGCTGCATCAATTTGTTCTCGCAGCTTAGTGGCGTGATGATCATCCTCTTCATCGGTTATGGTTTGGGCTGTGAACATAGCCTCACTTCCATAGCGAAGCGGTTTTCTAACCGCAACATGATGCGCCACCAGCCAATTCATGCGCCGGGCATCGTCTGCTAACGTGTAACAGCTACTTACAGGCTGAGCAAGCAATGCGGTGCGGTAGGCGTTCCAGCCTTTGCACTCAGCAATAGCTTCGATAACCTCTCTATCTTGGCTGGTAGTGTCGAGATCTGAATAATCGACAGCATCTGGCACTGCTGGCGCTGGTGGAACGGCGACATTGCATAGAGCAGCACGTAGACCGACCTTGATTTCTTCTAGTTCGTCGTTGCCGATACTGCCATCAGTCAGGGCGTGATGAAAGTCGAGCGCCATCCGTTCTGTTACTTGAACTGCCTGAGCCTCTCGGCTCGCCCGCCCTTTCCACCCTTCCCACATGGCCGCAGCCATCATAAACCAGACGTTGCCACAGCTGTCTTTTTTGTTGTCGAAGAACCAATTCACAAAGTCCATCGACATGGCGTTATCTTTGGCAAACTGCTCACGTTCGGTCATGCTATCGTTTCCTCTGACTGCCCGGCCAAAGCCAGGTGCTGTTGCAGTGCAGCCCGAACGATGTCAAACATGCTATTCAGGCGGATAAAGACTGGGTTCGGCACCGTCGGCCACGGCAGGTACCACGGTTCAGTGCTGAAGTATGGCACCTCACTGATCACTGAAGAATAGGCACAGACTGTGCTTTTGATATCGTCAGATCCGTCGATTTCCTCCCAGCACACACGGGCTTGGTCTTTGGATAACTCCCCTTCCCGGCGCAGGCGCAGCACTTCACTGAACATGAAACGCATATTCGCCTCATTGTCATTGTCGATTTCGCTGCTCACGTTACCGGCCATGCAATTGACCAGGTAATCATTGCCGCAGTCACAGAAAAACTGCTCAACGGAGCGGTCGCTCATTGCGAACCAGGAGCCTGTCCACGCCTTGCCCTCACACGTTATCGTGATTCGGCCACGCCCAGGCCCGTAGTTTTCAGTCACCACGCGGATCGGGTCAAAGTCCCGAAGCTCGCTGATCTCAAGGCTCATCACCTTGGTTTCAGTTACTTTCATCGTCATTACCTTTTGTATAAGTTGACTTTCATCAGCGCGCGGGTGGCTTAAGCCAACATCTACTGATCGGTTAGTTTTACCAGCAAATTCCACATCACAACTTCTTCATCAGTGGCCGGACAGCACCCACCGCCAGACTTCCATTGTTTGACCCAAATACCCGAACGGTCTTCAATGAAAAAATCCAGATCCTGGAGAATTGGATTTTCCGCTGGCTTCTCTTTTGCAATTGGCATGATTAACAACCCCAATAATTTTCAGAAAGATAGAACACGGTACTTTAACGCTTGAATTTTTGAGTCTAACACCGGGTTCACCTTCCGGGAATTACTGACATTGCTTTTAACTCTGCTTGATTTCAGTAGGCAGATCCGCCTCAGGTGAAGCACACATCGCCGCAGCATACTGACGGGTAGCGACATCAATGTCGTCTTCAGTCTTTTTCGCTGACTTCGGCCCGTTGTCTGGGTGGCGAAGGTGTTCACGGTAGATCGCAGGCCACTGCACTGCGAGCATCGCCCGCAGCTGTTCGTCGGTCGGTTTTTTCGGTACCAGCATAAACCCGACAGGAATATGCAGCGCTGGTGGAGCGGCAAACACCGGCACCGGGTTTGTAATGCGATCGGCACGGTCAACCGGATAAATGAAGCCTTTGCCGTTTTCGGCATAACCCAATGGAGGCGCTTCCTTCAGTTCGGCCAGCTCTTCCAAAGCATCAGCATTATCCCGCAGCCGTTTCGTTTGCTCGGAATAGCCCATGTCTTCCCAGCGCAACGCCTCCAGACGAAATGCCGCAGCGCGCGTTTTTAACTGCTCTACTGTCATTGCCATTACGATTTCCTGTTTTGCTACGTCAATTAGAGGGTATGTGGCTTTTCAAACAGCTCACGGAACTGGTATGAACCATCGGTATGAATAGCCCGCATACGTTGGTACAGCGATTCGTTAGGGATGGAGTGCCGGCGCTCCACATACTGCGATCGGAAGAACTATACCGGTATTGATACTCCGCCACCGGCATAGGCGCTGTTGCCCTGTATAGTTCCGCCTCCACAGAGGCCTTTTCACGGCGCGCAGTGTCCAGGTCTGTCTGAAGCTGAATAACCCAGCGCGCGAGCTCACCGGTTTCATTCCGGAGGCGGCTCAGGTCTTGAATCTGGTATTTGTCAATTTTGCCCATTAGCAGGGAATCCCTTTTCAGTGAAGAAAGCCAGCCCTTCGGAGTACATCTGCTTCAGTTCAGCAGAACCCGGCTCAGCAGCGCACTCCGGCGACCATTTCGCCATGTCGGCCAGACCGACAACCAGCTTTTTAACGATCACACGCTGAATGTATTCCCGTCGCTCTTCCAACAACCAGGCAGAAGCTTCAGTCATGTAGAAATGCAGGGTCTTGGCGAAGCCCACTCGCTCTGTCGTTTCAGCCCGGCCAGCCAGATAGTCGCAGCGTGCGATCGCAATGCTCAGACCATCTTCAGTGAGTGCATAAGCACTATCCCCCTCGGAGTGGGTTACACCGGACTTCATCACGCAGTAAGCATCTTTATCGCGCAACACCCAAAATTTTCCATTCTCGTGAACGATGTCTTTTTCCTGCATGGGGTATTACTCCTGCTTTACAGCCGAATCGAAGTCAGTTGCCCGGAACGAACGGCAGGTATTGAAGATTGCCCAGCAATTGGGACAGTTAACTTTTGCGCCACGAGGTGCGGGTTTGGTTTCCATCGCCGTGTCGCTCAGGCCACCATCAAGGCCGCACAGAGTCGTATAGCCGCCACCCGTGCCCAAATCCCCCACGGGCAAGTGAACATGCTCTTCCCCGCCGTCTTCCAGCAAAGTCACAACAACCAGGCGGCTCATCGGGCATCTTCCACGACTTTGAAGTCGATCACCCAAACCATCGGATTGGCCTCCCAGCAGTCAACGCCGTGGATAACCGACCACTTACGGGCGAACACATCGGCCAGGCAGTCACCGCTGCGGGTATCCCTGATAGAACAGCCTTCCCTCAGCGCATCGGCATCACTGATGTCGCGAAGGGGCTCAATACGAACCGCCGTAATCTCCAGCGTAATTCGCGACTCAAACTGCGTCATTTGCTGCGCCGGAAACCAGCGTTTAACTTTATTGGCTGAGCCATCTTCAAGGTCTGCACGATAGACCAGTCGCACACCGCAATCGCCATAGGTTTCACGGACCCACAACCGATCGCCTACATGCCCGAAACGACAGAAAAACGTCGGCCCAAACTTGGGGGGCAAAACCTTATCCACCAGCGCGCGCTGGCGTTTGGTCAGGGATTCCGGGAAGGTATCGAGGCAGATTTCTTTGATCAGTTGGCGGGTTTGCACCTTCTGGCCGCTGTGGATTGCCCGTACCTGTTCGTCGGTGAAATTGATAGGAAACAGTTTCATGCCCTTTCCCCCTGCAAACATGCTGCTTTGGTTTCGGTATCATCCGTATGCTCATTAGGTACGAGCAAGCTGAATACCGCATGTGGACGAAGGCCAGTCTCGAAAAAGCTCAGTCGGCCGCGAATAGACACTGGCTTCAGCGTCTTGGCATCCGCCAGCGTGAAGCCTTTCGGCCCGAAGAACCACGGAGATTCGCTCTCTTCGACACAGCCTGTGATTGTGGCTACGCCGACAATCGCGCCGTAAGATAAATACTTTCTTTCAGGCAGCATCAGGGAATCGCCATATTTGGCGCGCAGGATCTCCCGCGCCTTTTCCATGTCGGCTTTGGATGCCAGTTGCGCACTGGCGTGAATGAGCACCGGTCCGCGCTGGTGGGTGTTCCAGCTGCGGTTTTCGATGTCCTTGTGGCCGTGAGTGATAAGCCATGCCCACGGCTGTCGGATAGATAATGCTTTCATGCTTTGGCATCCTTCGCTTCGGAGCGCTTAGCTGCACTCAAAATGGCTTCCACCACGGATTGTGCGATAACGGAGCTACCCAGACCGCCGACATATTTCACGATCTGTTCACGGAACGCCACAGCACCCGGAGCGCTGATCGTTTGGCTTATTTCAGCGCGCTGCGCCGCATCAATCACTTCATTAGCCCAATCGCGGTCGAACCCTGGCATTGCAGGCAAACGTGACACAACATCAGACGGCAGCGCGTCGATGTAATCGCGCATTGCAATGACAACTTCCAGCAGTTCGTTTTTCATGTCAGATCCTTATCGCGCTGATGGCGCATAAATTATTTATGGATTGTGTGGCGGTGTTGCTTGCCGTGAAACCAGTATTACCCCACCCGTTCAGCTGACGAAGTTATTGAAGGCGCCTATTTTATTGCTTACCGATCTGATTTTTGGCATGAGGCATGAGTGATGTATAGAATGGATATTTTGTGTTGGAAGGTTTGGCACTCACAACCTTCCATACACTTTAATTTGATAGTTGTCATTCGCTACAGTTGCGTTAATGAATTATAGTGAACGTCGTAACGGAATCTGTTATTACTCAGCTCAATTCATTTTTGCTAGAGGGGCTTATGGAATTAAATAAAAATGGCTATCCAACTGGCTTGCTAGTGCGGGCGGTTTGGGACTGTTGTGATGATCTTTATGAAAAACTTGGCCGCGCTCCTAGCCGTCAGGAATTTAACAATGAAATACGAAAACGTGAGCCCCATCGAACTGGTATTAGCACTCATTCTCGGCAATGGGGAGAATGGATTCGTTTTCATAACTTTTCAACTTATGTAGCAGACATTCCGGGGATTATTCCTGAAGAAATGCTTCATCCTCAATATCTTCGTGTTTGGTATGCTGTCACTCAGCTTAGTTCTGCTTCAGCAGTGGATATTGTCAAATGGATTCTTAATAGCAATGCTCCGTTAAAGGAATCTGAAGTTCGTATTCAATTAGATGCATTAACAGTTAACAGCAAGGCCAGATATAGATATCTTGGTAGCCGCAAAAATGCACGTTCTGATCAGGGCAGCCCATATGACTTATTATTCCGTACAGGAAAATTGAGAAATACAAGATATGAGCTATATGTTCAGGAGCTTCATGGAGTTTGGGATATTAGTGATGATGGCAAAACGCCAAAGCGCATTATTTCCCCTAGGCAATGTGATCGCTTAGTTGTGGAAGCTAGGGATGAATTATTTGCTGATTTATCTGAAGAAGAAGTTGATTCCCGATTAAAAGCTTTACGTGAAGTTGTTATTCGACAAGGCCAGCCAGCGTTCAGAAGAAAGCTGATTGAAGCTTATGAGGGTAAGTGCGCTGTGACAGGGTGTTCTATCCAAGTGTTATTAGAGGCTGCTCATATAATTCCCTATGAAGGCCTCTGGCACACCCAAGTCCAGCATGGATTGTTACTTAAAACAGACATTCATACTCTTTTTGACCGAGGCTTGCTTTGGATTGATTCCAAAATGTTAATTAGGTTATCTGATTTGTTAGCTGGAACAGAATATGCAGAACTTGATGGGCAAAAACTAAGATTACCAAGTGATAAACGACATTGGCCATTAGAAATTCACTTGGAAGAACATCGTCAATATTGTAATGAAGAATTAAATGAAAATTAATATCTTTTTTATTCCTTATTTACTGGAACTCCAATCAACCCCCGATGTTCTGTTATGAGGAAAGCAGAGCTATCGTACTATCTTTGGCAGCCTTATCGTGCCAAGTATGGCATATTCAAGAGGGGGAAACCTCTGAAAGGAGATATAACCAATGTTTCGTGTTGATGTAGAAAATAAGTCATTAATCAAACTAAAACCAACAAGCTTTTCGGAGCTTGGGCTAAAGGAACGCTTTGATATTCAGGAGTGGATCGAAAAAAGTCCAACTATTTTAGGCCAGGAACTCCTTGTTATTGGAAAAGAGGTCACCCTTACTTCCAACAAGCGTCTTGATTTGCTTTGCGTGAATAAATCGGCAGCACTTGTTATTGTAGAACTAAAAAGGGATGATTCAGGCTCGTCCGTTGAATGGCAGGCAATAAAATATGCATCGTATTGCTCAAGCCTTTTACCCAGTGAGATTTTTAAGCAATACGCGTCGTATTTAGGTAAATCAGAATTTGATGCAACAAAAGAAATTGAGCAATTTATCGATGCTGATATCACGTCACTTAACACTAAACAGCATATTATCTTGGCCTCAAAGGAGTTCAATTCGGAAGTCATCTCAGCAGTATTATGGTTGCGAGAATATGGTGTAGACATTCAATGCACTCGCTTGGCTCCATATGTTGATTCCAATGGGGAGCTATTTATTAAGCCTGAAACGATTATTCCGTTACCGGAGGCTAAAGATTATATTGAACGAAAAGAAGTTAAGCAAAGAGTCATTGCTTCAAGTCAAGATGATTGGACTGGTAGTTGGTTCGTGAATGTAGGTGAATGCGAATATAGAACTTGGGATGATAATAGAAAATTTGGATTCATTGGCGCAGGTCAAGGGAAAGTGTATTCATCTGCGCTTAAGCGACTTGCAGTTGGTGACAAAATTTATGCTTACATGAAGGGATGTGGTTATGTCGGTTTTGGAGAAGTAACCAAATCAGCAGTTATGATTCGCGATTTCATTACTGATTCAAATGTTCCTCTTCTCTCTGCCGGATTAAAAGCGCAATACCCAGACGAAAACGCTGACAATGAAGAGCTTTCAGAATGGGTTGTTGGTGTTCGCTGGATCAAACAACTTCCGAAAGAGCAGGCGAAAACGTTTTCAGGCGTCTTCGCGAACCAAAATGTCGTTTGTAAATTACGGCATGAGCAGACATTAAAATTTGTACAATCCCAACTTGGTCAGTAAGAACTGCTAAGTTGGGACTATAACTGCCTACTTTCACCTTTCAGTTCGCTGATCATCTGCTCAGCCAATACCGCCGCAGAGCGCGCCTGGTTAATCAGCGCCGTGCTCATGCTGTCGTCCACTAGCTGATTAGCGCGCTGGTACATGCGAGCAACAAAGCGCTCCAACCCAGCGATTTCAGCCCCAGCCAGCAAAGGTGCAACGCCTTCAGTCAGCTGGTTAAGCGCTTCGTGCATACCGTCCACAAAGCCTTCGCAGTAGTCGCCGCTTTTACCTGTGCGATCGCTCACGCAGTCCATATCATCGCCATCCAACATCCGGCGCATCGTTGCCTTCAGGTTGTTCATTGGCCGTTCCCTACATGTTCCGCCAGCACAAGGAGGCGACGACCGACGGCCTTGACAACTTCCTGGCTAGTTTCACGCGTCATTTCCTGCGCAATGTTACCGGCATGGTTTGCCGCTGCGATGGTGGCATCCTTCTTGATTTTCCGCAGGCCGCGTTCAATCGCCGGGTAGTCCGTGTTGTGGAGAGCGTCGTTTGCGATCATAGCCGCAGTACCGGCCGCGCCTTTGTCCGTCACGTCGATGTGCTCAAGAATGGCCGCATGAGCATCTTTCAGCATTTTACCTTCAGCCATCAGCTGTTCCACTTCAGACGTCGGGATGTAACCTTTCGTCGGGCTGTTTTCCAGTGCAGGCATCAGTGCATAGCCACAAACCTGAGTGATGTGACGGCCCACGCTGTCTTCCGGCCCCACTTCGCGCAGGTCGGTCTGACTGGCGCGTTGCACGACGATACCCCAAACAACCTGGTCTGTTTCTTCAGGCCAGCCGTCACAGGCCTCTCCCCGGTAGTAGTCGATATGCTCTTCAGCGGCTTTTCGGGCTTTGTCGGCGCTGTCGTGCTCATCGTAACCGCCGTCGGTACTGTAGGAGAAAAACTCCAAACCGTCGGTCACGCGCTTGAGCTCTTCCACCAGATGGATGTTCTCAGCGCGCATCTGCTCGCCTTCAGTCAATTTGCGCGCCAGATAATTCACCAGCGGCTCGTTGACCTTCATGTCGCGAGGAATGCATTTGCCGTCCAGCAGACCTTGGATCTCAATTGGTGTCATCTTTCTTCTCCTGATATACCAGTTTGCCAGTCAAAATGGCGTCGCGGATGGTGTTGAACTCCTTCGCCCAATACTGCGAATCGACGAAAATTTCCAACTTGTTGTAGTCGTGCTTTTTGCGTTGAATGAAGGCCTGCGCGGCTTCGCGCGTGAAGTGTGCGTTGACGTATTCCCACTCCCAGACGTAGCCGGTTACGGTATGCTCTGGTAACTCGCCGAGCACATCCCATTGCTGATCGACGCGAATAGCCAGAAAATCAGCTTGGTATTCGGCCTGGCATTTTTGGTTGAGCTCGTTTCGCTCGTCCGTATCCAGGTCATCCCAGTATTCTTGGGGGCTAAACCAGCGAGCATCATCTACGGCCACCAGCCGGTCTTCGATGTAGTCCATATCCAGCCCCGTGATCAGGCGTTTCTTTTGAACGACGAACAACGGGTCTGCGGTACAGTGCTCATCAACGCCTTTGCCGACGCAGTGATATTTCAGGCGGGAGACAAAATCAGCCCAGGTTTCCGCGTTTAATGGCGCACCGGTCGCGAGCGAGGGTTTCTGTTCAGTAGTCATTGTTTCGTTTTTCCATCCAAAGGGCGCTTATATTCCACAACCAGTATCGCCCCGCCCTCTCAGCCAACGAAGCTATTGCAGGTACAAAAAAAGGGGCTTTCGCCCCTGTCATTTGCAACATGACCAGAAATGTTTGGCGTGCTCTCCTGGCAATGTATATTGCTTCAGCGGCGAGACGAACTCAGTCAGCAGCGGATCCCTCATCCAGACGTTGAACAGCGTCGTTAACGTGAGCACTTCATTTTTAAAGCACTCACCTTCAGCCAGATCGCGCGCGCGGATGCGGGCTTCAGGCGACAGTGTTTGCCCCGCAATCTTCTCCAGAAAATTCACCAGTTCTAAAGGGATCCGGCCTAGCGATGATGGTGCAGGTGGCTCATTTAACAGGTGAGTGATGATTTTGAGCCAATCATCATTGTTAACGACCACCAGGGGGATATTGCCAGGACGGAAATACTCAACCGATACAGCCCCGCCGTCATAGGCCTTAACCGTTGCACAATCGGATAAGACAGCCCTGTTTTTGCCTATCACATAATACCCCTGGTGATCGCTGTGCGTGCAGGTGTGAATTATCCGCAGCCCCGCTTCCAGTATCTGTTCGCTGGTGGTTTTAGCTGGTGAGTGGCTCATTACTGCATATCCTTTTTTTCCTGCCGACGGTATAGCGCTGTAACGATGAACACAATCAGCGCGGCCATAATGAGTGGGTTTTTAAACGGTGGTTCAAAGGGACCGAAACCGATCACGATCGGCCCGCCAAGGGCACACGCCCACAGCGATAACCAATAGATGGTTTCAGGGAAGTTCTCTCGGACAGAAGGCCTGGAAAAAATGAGAACATGAGAAACCAGCGCAATCGCGACTCCCATCCACAGTGAGTTGATATCCAACGCTCCCAGAATTCCCGCGACGCCTGCACCAAACAGTGCGTATGCCAAAGCGGCATACTGAACCAGCATGGCAAGTTCCCGACGGTCGGCTTTTTGCTCTTCCGTTAATTTCATCTTTTTCTCCAGGGTTAATGAATGAGGGAAAACTTATCGCTAACCTGCGCCATGTAGCGGATCATCTCAATCCCTACCCACTCGCCGACGTAGGTGCTGACACCGTTACCGATCTGCTTATACGCGGAGGTATCGCATACCGGGAATTCAAACCAGTCTGGAACCCCTTGCAAACGTGCATATTCACGCACTGAATACGGACGCGCTCCCAGAGGGAAACGTTTATCAACGACTAATCGTGTCGATTTATCCTTTGCATAGTGAGCTACACACGTCGGCGCGATATCGTCTTTGGCCGGGTCGCTAATGATGGGTAAATCGCGATATCCGCCCTGTAGGCGTGTTTCTACCGACTTAGGGATACGAACATCCGGGTTATCCTCTAAAATCGCGCTGAGGGGGATTGGGCGCGTATTTTCCGGCGGGCGGATATCGAACGGGCGTCGTGTGCCAATGATGATCAGGCGGTGCCGACGCTGCGGTACCCACAGCTCAGATTTCACGGGGCAGAATACCTGAATGAAATAGCCCGCCAGCTTGGTCATGGCTTCCATAACGACCGGGAAAGCCTGCATGCCCGGCACGTTTTCAATGACATAGAACTCAGGCCGGGCGACAGCCAGGTGGCGCAGTGCGTGAAGGAATAGCTCATCACCCGTTCGCGTGCCGTGGATGTCGCCGATCGTCGAATACTTCGTACAGGGATAGGTAAACGACATGCCGTGGCAGCTATCCTGCTCCAGCACCATTTCCTGTGTGATATCGCAGTGTTTGATATGGTCGCCCAGGTTGTGGCGATAGGTCTTAACGGCATCTTCGTCCAGTTCGAAAGACTGGGCGATCTGAATACCGGCATTCTTCAGGCCGATATCCATCAGCCCGGCACCGCAAAAATAACTGTTCATCAGAACTGGTGACATTCGACTTTCCTCAGAGATGGTCGATGATTTCTATGGCTATGCTCAGCCATATTGCACAGAGAGAAAGTGACAACATCACGCGGTAACGTTTAGGAATGTCATTCTCGCTGTTGAATTGAAAAAGGGCCCAACCGAATATCACACTCATCAGCCCAAGAAGAAAATAACCCAGGGTAGCGTGCCCTTCTGGTGTTTTACCGATAGCCGATAAAATCTGGTTTAAATGGCCCATTAATGACAAATCGCCTTAAGGTCTAAGCAAAGTTAATCCAAAGAATTGTGGCAATTGCACCCAGCCCAGCAATTCCGCCCGCCACCATCAGACCCAATGATGGGCGAGGGATACAGCACGCTACGACGAAAAAGAGGATGAAAAAGGCCAACATAACAATGGCAAAGGGTGAAATGCCACTCGCTCCTGATACAAAGTCGTGTACAGTCATTATCGATACTCTTAGTGATTGGTTTGACGTTCAGCGGCATACAGGCGAGCCAGAATGCCATCCAGCGCGCCATCCAGCGCTTTGTAAAACGAATCTGTGCCAGCCATTTCGTCACGCATATCCAGCAGCGCTTCCAGCTCGGCATCGTCGATCGGCTGCACGGCATTGCTGGTGGCCGACACTACTTCGCCCGGATCAACAGGAACCCCGGCTTTAAACAGTACGTCGATAGCGTCCTGTCGGTACATCACCGGACGGCCGGAAGGCGGCGTCCAGTTGATAGGCTCCAGCATCACTTTCATTTCGACTTTTGCATCCACCAGCGCTTGTGTCAGCTCGGCGAGCAAGACAACGTCAGCCCCGCTTGGTGGTTGAAGCCCTAAGGCTGGAGGGATTGCGACGGTTTGATAGCTCACGGCATTCACCTTCTTACTTGGCTTCGCCAGGAGCCGAAAACAGTTCAGGCTCGCGCATCTCGATCATGACACACATCCGGGTATAACCAGAGATAGCATCGCCTTCTGGCTTTCCGTCAATCAGCGCCTTGATACAATCGGGGCGATAACCCGACCAGGACACCGCTTCGCCTGCATCAGGCTCCACCAGCACAACCGGCGCAGACTTGAAGCCCATATTGCGGAACAGCTCGCGATGAATTTCGATGCTGCCTTCTACGAACTCAACACCGTTTGCGGCCAGGCGCTCTTTGGTCATACGGCAAGGCTGGCAATTTGGGAGGCTGAAGATAATGACTTTCATGGTGACCCCTGTTATCGGTTAGTTTGTTTACCTGCAACCAGTATCCCCTCCCCCCAACGGCTGACGAAGCATTTGACATAAAAAAAGCACCTCGAAAGATGCTTTTATTTTGGTATTTTAAAACGCCAGGCCCGCATGATGTTTGGTGGAAAAATGGGGGGCGCTGCAACCGTGCTTTTACTGATAATTGGAAAGTGGTTGACCGATCATCCCAGTGACCTTCAACAGTTCTCCAGCGGTGACTGTGCGCAGCATTTCGGAGCGCCCGAACTTAACGTAATCCTCACGGGACATGGTTTTGTAATCCGGATGTGGCCTGTCGTTACAAAGCTGCCAATTCTGGTCAGCGCTATCGCGGCGAAGCACGAAGACATCGACCGACATGTGCAGGCCAGCGCCAAACATTGCCGTAGCAACAATTTTTGCCTGCGAACCATCATTGCGCTGAATAAGCTGTTCCGCTTTGGTGACCAGTTCTTGTTCTTTCATTTTTCGTTCCTCAGCTGGTGGTTGTCATAAACAGGGGGAACCCCCCTGCCCTATTGGTTATGGACGGTCTTCCAGTGCCAGGATCTGTTTATCAATCGCCTGAAGCTGTGCAGCGAAACGCTTTTCGATTTCGTTACGCAGTGCCTGATAGGCAAGTAGCTTGGTCGAATACAGCGGCAAGCCACCGTAGAATTCAGTTGGGTTACCGGCCGCGCCGTGTGAGTTAGGTTTTGACCAGGCCGGATAAATAGCAATGGTTTCACCTTTGAACGAACCGATCTTGGCAGCGTCGTAGGTAAAGCCAGTAGTTTTACCTGAAGCCGGGATAGCAATATCAGGCTGAACCTGATCAGTAACACGCAGAGCAGCAAGAAGAGTTTTCATGATGATTCCCTTATGTTGTTTGTTTTGTTTACCTGCAATCAGTATCATCCCACTCCACCCGCTGACGAATAGCTAAAACAAAAAAAGCACCAAAAAAGGTGCTTTCTATGCATAGTGGGATTTGCCTTACAACGACAGTTCGTTAATCCTGCCCTCCGGCCGTTTACCCAAGGTCGTCATCTCGCCGAATTCAAAGAGGCCGCAAATCTCTTCCCCGATCGGAGCCACCAGCACGCGCCAGCGACCTGTACCATTCTCACCCCAAAGCTTAACACCAGCAGCGTCCAGCTCTTCTTCTGTGGCGAAGAACTTTGCTCCTTCCAGTTTATCGACAGCGATCAGTAACTGGCTATCTACCGTAAAGCATATCCCGTGCTGGTTCATGAAGAACAAACGACGTTGTGCATCACGGGTAGAGATAATAGTTTCCCCGTTTGGTAGCGGGGTGGCTGAAGTGGTTTTCACACTAATCAACCGCCCTGCTTTCTCCAGTCCACCGATCAGGATACCTACGGCATTGGTCAAATCGCTGTAAGGCGGTAAACCCACCAGCTTTTGGAAAGCCATACGTTCATCGTGTGTTTTCAGCTCCGTAGTGCGAGTATGAATTTTACCATCGTCGTGATCGGCTGCGCCCTGCTCTGCCAGAATTTTTTGCAGCATCAGGTTGCCTGCTGTCCCAGGGTCATTCCACAGTTTCTCGCCCTTCAGTAGGTTTTCGGCAAACAGGCTGCTTGTGGAAAAAGGTGCGGGCACTTTGCCTACAAACTGAAATACCACAGTGATGACACTTTCATACTTTTCCATTACACACCTATTCATTCGTTTTGTTTACCGAATGATACCACTATCTGATCACACGGCGAAACGGCGGAAGCGAGTCGAGAATGTTCTGGCCGTACCGTGTGTTCTTGATGCGAGAGTCCAGTATCGTCACTGCACCTGTATCGGTCTCGGTTCGGATGAGTCGCCCCACAGCCTGGATAAGTTTGATACACGCCTGAGGAACGGTTATTTCTTCAAAGGTGTTACGCCCCGCCTTCTCCATCCACTCAGTCATCGTCTGACTAACCGGATCGCTCGGTACGCTAAATGGCAGCTTGGCAATAATCACGTTATCGCAGTAATCCCCAGGCAGGTCCACGCCTTCACTGAAAGAGGCCATGCCGAAGATAATGCTTGGCTCGCCACGATCAATACGCAGCTTATGACGGGAAACGATTTCCGTTTTCGGCATCGTGGTCTGCATGAGGATGTGCTCTTTGATGTCCTCCGGCATACCCTCACACACCTCTGTCATTTGCTTGCGGGATGAAAACAGCACCAGACATCCTTTACGCCGTAACATCAGCTTAGGCATCAACTCGATCAGCTCATCGGTATGCGCCTCGGCATTCTTTGGGGTACTGCGCATCCTGGGTACGAACAGAACACCGTTGTTCTCGTAGTCGAACGGGCTTCTCGCCAGCAACGTTGGCGTGTCCATTTTCAAACCCGCTTCATTCAGGTAGGCATTGAAGTTGCCCATTGTCCGCAAAGTCGCTGAAGTAATGATCACCCCATAGGCTTCGTTCCACAGCTCTCTATCCAATTGCTCACCAGCATGCACTGGGCTGCTATGAATAATGACCTCGGATTTATTGTCACGCTTGATGTTTACCCAGCGCGCTACCGGTACTGCAAACTCACCTTTCTTCGCCGGGGCAGCAAAACGACTCATCGCTTCAAGCAAGTTTTCTACACGGTTCTTTAAATCACCGATAGCCATTTTGTGGCGGGCATTATCCTCAGCGACAATTTTATCGCCTGCCTCATCAATGATGATTATCATTTTCTCAACCAAACTCTGCATTTGGTTTGCCAGGTACAGCCCGTTTTTAAACAGTGCGCGCACATCATTGGGTACGTCACCTTCAGGGAACCGATAGACGTCAATGTTACCGTGGTCGTTCCGGAAGTTGAGTGAAGATAAAAGAGTTCCGCGAACTGTCATCATCTCGGCAGCCGTGTCCGATGCCAGCGCCACCAGCTTGTAAACGTGGTCATTCATCTTCTCACCGTAAGGGGTCTGCATGTCCATCACCATGTCACTGACGTCACCCAACCAGCGCGCCGTGTTATCCAACGAGGCATTTGCGGCAAAGTGCTCAATGGCCTTACTTGTAAGGTGATGGCCTTCGTCGAAAACGTAGATGGTTTCTTTCGGCGGTGGCAGGATGACACCACCACCCAAAGACAGATCGCTCAAAACGATATCGTGGTTAGCTATCACCACATCGACTTCTTCCAGTCGGCTACGCGCGGCAAAGAAGGGGCAGTTTTTGTAATGCGGGCATTTAATCTTAGGGCACTGGCTGGCGACCGCATTAACTTTGTTCCAGGATTTGTCGGCAAGCTCCAGCGGATATGTATCACGCTCACCATTCCAGTCACCACTTGCGAATTCGTTACCCAGACTCGTCATGTCGTCGCGAACGTAACCATACGCATTATGCTCGGCATCGACGTGCGCATCGTAGCGCAGTCGGCAGAAGTAACGGCCACGACCTTTCGCCATAGCGTATGAAAATTTAAGACCGCCCTGGCTTTGGATTTCCGGCAGGTCTTTAACGACAACTTGCTCCTGAAGCGCCACGGTTGCTGTAGACAGAACGAGAGTCTTTCCCTTTTCCATCGCCAACGGGATCAGCGGCAGGCAGTACCCCAGCGTTTTACCGGTGCCGGTACCGGCTTCAACTACACCGACAATAGGCTTGTCGTTATCTTCGGGAATGTTGGTAATGATGGATGAGCAAAAGCGGATCATGTCTTGTTGACCAGCACGCGGCTTCAGTCCCTTGGATTCCAGGAAGTTGCTGTATGCTTTTGCCGTTTGTTCTTCGGCGGTCAATTTGGTTTTGCTGCTCATCGTTCTATCCCATAGATTTATTATTTACTGATTTAATTTTATCGCACCACCAGCGCTGACAAAGTGACATCCAAAATTAAACCGCCACAAAGGCGGTTTAGTTCACTTACTCCACAAACCAGAGCGAGGCAAGATAGGCGCACCCGGCAATCTTTTGTTCGTGCTTCGGGTCGAAGCTTTTCAGGATAACCACGATATGCGCCAGCGCCCATTTCAGTTCGACACCTTCCTTGGCTGCTGGTGGGCATTCAAGCCCGTGGTAAAACCAACGCTCAATGAATGCAATCCAGGGGTTCTTTCCCTGTTTGAATTCGTCAGGGATGAGATCCCATTTTGGCAGAAACTTTTCAATGTCCGGAGGCCCAAATGCCAGAATGACCTGTGTGATGTTCTCGTTCGGCGTCCACGTCTTCATGATTTTCCTTTCCAGCGTCAGGATTTGGTTTTCAGTGATTCGGCAATTTTGGTGAGCACCGCACGCAGCTGAGTTTCATCGGCGATGATAGCCGGGATGGCGTTCAGGCATTCCTGGGGCAGGTAGATATTACCGAAGAATACCAGCTGATCTTGAGTTGGTTGGAAGCTGCAAATCCACTCCCAATCGTTATTGGTTTCCCAAATACACAGCAACTCGGTACCGTCGTTGTTTTCGGTCGTCAGTTCCAAACCGCGACGCTCGGCAAAGCTATGGGTTGTCTTTGAGATCTGCATTTTTAATCCACGAGTAAGGGCGGTATTGAGTTCTATTATCCAGCAGTTCTACAGTTGACGAAGGGGGATGGAGGTGTTTTTTGTTTTGGCGAACAAGGGGGTGGTTTTTATTGGTTTTTCTTCTGCTTTAGTTGATATTCTATCGTAACACGCTGTTTATTAAGCGATTTTAAACTTTGGTTTTTTTGGCGAAAAAAATGGTTTTTGCTACAGGAAATGAGGGGAGGGGAGGGCTGTAAAGAAAAAGCCACCGGGGTAGGTGGCTTAGAAAAGAACTTACTCACTGTCTTCCTGAAGACTTTTTGTTAGCTTCAGACGTATCAGACGCTCTATGTCTTCGACGACTTTTTGATTGAGCCTGTTAAACTCAAAGCGGACTTTCCGGCCGTTACCACTGTAACTGATTCGTGCATACTGATCCTTGTTCTCGAATGCGACAATATCAGATGTTTTCCATGCAGCGGCGGGCTTCGCTTTATCAGCCATGATTTCCAACATAGTGGCTACTTCTTCCAGGATATCTTTCTGCGTCTCCTGAATATTCTCAACAGGCTTGTCCTTACGGTTGTCTTGGACTTCCTGGCACAGCTCACCAATGTCGATCATTTCCTTCTTCGCCGAACCCTGCACCTTCGCTAAACGGCTATAGAAAGTATTCGGGATACCTTCGCAATCTGGGAACAGAGCGATCAGGCGAGGGTCGATTTGGGCAGCTTGAATCCGCTTACGGACAGACTCGGTACTAATGCCGATATGCTGCGCAAGTTCCTCATTGGTCGTGAAACCATTCTCTTCCATCAGTTTCAAATACTGCATACCAACTTCGCGATACGAGAATTTGCGAGAGCTTTGTGCGGCGCTGATGATAGAGAAGATATCTTCGTTTGAGATATCGTTTGGTAATACCCACAGCGGTAAATCAGCTGATAGCTTTTCACAGCAGTAGCGGCGTCGGCTACCTTCAATGAGTTGATAGATTCCATCTACGCGGACAGCGATACCTTCGGTATCCACCCCTCTTTCCCTGATCTGCTCAAGGATGTCACGCATGGAGTTCTCGTCGAGCGCTTCCTGGTTGCGTGGGTTGAGGGCGTGAACCACTGTTTGCTCAGATACTTTACTGCCAGGAACGACAACATGCTCGGCATCGACTTTACGGCCATCTTTTAAGGTGAATGTTCTCTTAGGTGCGCCTGCACCCCGCAGTGGTGGTAATCCGCTTTTTTGCTCAAAGCCGGTTCGCTTGCCTGCACCCAGATACATATCCTTGCTTGTGCCTCTTTCTACGTCGGTCATTTTTATTTCTCACTTTTCGCCGAAAAACTTTTGATTTCATTAATAAATTGCTGATACACAGAAGTGACTGACATTTCTGCCATGTCAAATTGTTTTGCAGGGCACAGGTCTTCTGACTTCTTGATATCCAAGACGGTGCGGCCTCGTTCGGCCGCAGCAACAAACGCTTCAGAGTGTTTGATGTTCGTAGTCATAAACTTGTCCTGCACAGTTCGCACCAGCTTATTCAGAGTGCGAACTTCGTGCTGGCTTTTATCATCGACATTAACAGCCAGCACCTTCATCCATTTGATGTTTTCACCCCTGGATGGAAGTTGTTGCAGACGAGCGCCGATCGTCAACATGTAGTTCGTCGTGGATGCAAAGTCATATTCACGCGGAGTGATAGGAACGAGAAGGGCGTCGGCGGCTTCGTTCGTAGACCAGATAATTGGTGAGTCCTGCGGTGGGGTGTCGATGAAGATTAGGTCGTAATGCTGTTTCAGCACAGGGATAACAACATCTCTAAAGCGCGTTAAAAGCGTATTGCGCTCTTCCTTGTTCAACCGCCAATAGGTATCAGTAAAACGGTCATCAGTAGGGAAGGCCGTGATGACGTCCATATTTGGCAGGTGAGTGCTAAACGGAATGTTGGCAATGATGTCCGCTTCTGAGTAACCGGCGTTGATGTACTGTGAGAAATCACCCTCAGGCTCGTATTCGGCTAACAGCACATCAGTGATAGTCAGATAGATATCATCTTCGCTGGTGGAGCGGATCAGGTTGTTACCGATAGACCCTTGGGGGTCAAGGTCAATGATGCAGCAACGCGCGTTCAGATTTAAATCCAAAGCTGACGCCAAGGCGATCGTCGCGGTCGTGGTACTTTTGCCTGTACCACCTTTGTGGTTTTCAACGACGATAACCCGAGACTCATACATGTCGGAGTAACGGGGCGCGCCCAACTCATTCATGATGGCCTGCACGTCAAATCGTGTGTAAAGGTGGTTTTTGTTTTGGAAGATAGGCTCACCAATAATTTTCTGATCTTGTAACTCGGTCAGAATTTTAGTGAACGTATTACGTGACTTGCCGAAGAAATCAGCGAGCATCGTTTTGTTCAGGCAATGGTTATAAATGAGTCTATCTAAGCCATCTACCTGCTCATCAGTGACCTTGATGGTATTGGCTTCGGTGATGGATTCTTTCAGAGAAATTTGCTCGGCTTTCATTCGCTGGCCGATGACCAGGATTTGATCAAGAATTGACATAAATAGCCCTCTAATTGTTTTTCATTATTATTAATGCAAATTGAGCGCAAGACAAGGTAAAAGTGCATTGTAATGCATAATTATTAAATATTCGCATCGTGAATGTCAGGGTGGGGGTTGGCGAACAAGGGGGTTGTTTTCACATTTAAAAGATAGGTCACCCCCTCCAATGCACTGGCATTACTGTGTTTGAGAGGGAATGTACGTTTGACGAATTATTGAGTCTGTAACGCAGCGACTTCCGCTCTTGTGGCAAGGCGCTGACTACCAAACAACCCCTTGATCAGAACAGGTTTCTCTTTTTTCCATCCCTTGATGGAGTTCAAGCCAAACGGCTTCGGCTTGTTGTGATTCCAGCTTGCGATAACACTGGTCTCATTGACCTCGACGATCAGGACAGGGTGTACAGACACGGTGGGAATATTCGTGCTCCCCAGTTTGTGGCGAGTGATAGACCATACGGTATCGCCCACCTTCAGTTTGCTAATGACCATAGCAGAGTTCCCGGCAGATAAAATGAAGCCGCCCGCAGGCGGCTGGTGGATGGACGTTAGGAGTTAACCCAGCTGGTGGTTTGCTCCAGCGCGAACTTAACGATGTCACATTGGTAAACGTGCCCCTCGTTAGCATCGTTCGCGATCTTAGCGCCGATAACTTCAGCCACTTCGTAATACCAGATGCCCGGCCCTTCTTTCCCGGTGAAGGTCTCATCGCACTCTTCAACGATGTCGATAGCCAGTTCACGGATCCAATCGGCACATTCGATTTCACCACCACCAGCAACGTTGAAGTCGATACGTTCCTGCGCGGTGTCATCATTCACGATGAGTGGGACGCGGGTTTCGTTGAAGCTGCTGAAGATGAACATCGCGACCAGAGTTGGGTTCAGAGACATGGTGTATCCTCGTTTGTGTTATCAGTTGTTGGACTTCCAGTATCCACCAGCACCAACCGGTGACGAAGGCAAAAGGATGAAAAAAACATATTTATTACCGCTGCATCACTTGAGGGTTACCGCAGTTCCGATATACAGCATGCCGCCGTTCAGGAGTGGTGTTGCTTTAACACCGTACACGGCATTCGCCTCGCCATTTGACGCCTCGGATGCAGCCGCACTTAATTCCTCCAATGCGACGCGAGCTTGCCTTGACGGTATCACTCCCCGCCTATTGGCTTCAAAATTAGCGATGACTTGAACCATCCCATGAATTTTTTGTATGGCATAAATATCAGGAATGAGATCGGTTGTAAGTATCAGCATTGTTCTACCTCACGCGACTTGATTCACTCGCTACGCAGCGGGTGGAACTTCTTTAACGACCAAGATCTCAACTTCAGCGCCCTGTTCCTTTTGCGTTAACTCGACACAGCGCAACGCCGCAGATTTTGCAGAGCACCACGAGTGCGCATACCAGTCACGCTCTCCAGTTCGGCAGGCAACAGCATGGGTAGCTTTCCACGTCAGTTCCGCTTCTTGCACTTTGCCATTTGGCAGTGTGCAGTAAAATTTGCGCAGCCCCTTTTTCATTTGTCACCGTCCTGTTGGGCAATACCCAGAGCTGCGATCTCTTTGCGAATATGGTCAAAGCCAGCCCCAGTATTCACATCATAATCACTGACTACCGCATTCAGCACCTGTACCTGTTCGGCTGGAGTAAGGGCGCGTTCCAGGGAAAGGTCAGAAGCAACATCCGCGACGTTTTCGAGCGTCAGTGTATCGATGGCAATCATCTGGCCTTCTTTGAAATTGCTCATCAGATAATTGATCAGGTACTCACGAGTGCCGAAATTCATACAAATTCCTCAGATTGGGAAATTAGCCCCCGTAACCGGAGGCGATACAATTACGCTCGACGGCAATATGCCTGTCTGAGTTTAAAGGCTTCTTCAGCAAGATTGAATGCCACGTTAGCCGCTTCGCTATCCCTCGGCCCCGATGGACGGTTATTGTCCCAAAGGGTAGATGCCACACCCGTAAGCGCGCTTGCCAAGAGTGAATCGAAAACAGCTTGTACCTCGTCAGAGGTGATGATTATCTCATATCCCATTATTGCCTCGTTATTGGTATAGGGAAGGGGGAGTGACCGCCGGAGCGGTCAGTCGTCAGTCAATTAAGCTGCGAGGAACGTGATCTCATACGAACTCAGTTTATCGTCACGTTCCATGCCTTCAGTCAGCGCGATGATTTCTTGCCAGAGGGCTTTGGTCTTCTCACCGCCACCTTCAACCATGCCATCGACCTTCAGGTAGCGTTCTGGGTGGGTGACGGTCAATCTGCGCTTCACGGGATCCCAGCCACTGTAATGACTGATTTGAATATCGATATCCGCCAGCTTTTCCGGCGCGGTACGTTTGAGGTTAAGCACAGCATCGAAGGTAAAGACAATACGGTCGTTATTGTCTTCGGTGTCGTACCAGACCGTGTAACGAGGCTTCTGACGCACACCGCGACCGGAGCGACCCCAATTGGTCGTGTGCTGACGGATGGATAGCAGGGTACGTTTATGGGAAGTGATACCTGCGTAACGTAACAACTCAGCTAAAGTATGCATCGGTTTTCCTCGTGTTATTTGTTTTGTTTACTCATTAAATTCTCACACGACCCGAACTGCTGACGAAGTGAATCACGATAAAAAATACGCGCCCTTTCATCCCATTCCCCAGGAAAACCAGAGCCAAACTCTTGGCCGCAAAATTGGCAAGCAGACATACCCCGCTCGACGCGCGTTCGGGCAGGGTATCGAGTTTTGAAATGGCTAATCAGTGTAGGGATTTCACCAATAGGCCGTTATCGCGGGCATGTATTAGCAAAGCATTGTGCCGTGACTGTACATCTGCCAAGTCACTTACGCTGCCGTTAGTGATCAGCCAACCATTGGTGCCTGGGGTGCTGTATTGCACCATGCGCTTGCCACCCGCCTGAGTGTAACGGTGTGCGCGCACCTCTATACCCTGAGGAAACATACCTACCCCCTAACTTCGCTCAATGAGGAATTGCATAGCATCATCGTTGCTACGCAGAACAACGTCTTTGTGCTCCACCCACTTGAAAGCACCGTTACTGCATTGGACAGGATCCCTGACAATCAGCGAACCATCAGCGCCAATGACATACTCATACCCAGCTTCTGCAATTGCTAAGCGATAATTGGAAGCCACCAGCATTAACAGTGTGTCGAATACTCCAGAGGCCAAGGCTTTTTTAGCGGCTTGAATGCGTGCCGATGTTCCGGCGTTTGGTTCCAACTGCTGAATACGCGTTGCATCTTCCAGGAGCATTACGATCAGGCCCTTCAGTTCGTCAATCATGGAGGTAACTCTCAATGCAGGGTGCCCCGAAGAGCACCGAGGGTTTTATTCAGGCTTGAAGTCCGAAGGGACGACAACGCGGAAAAAATCGAAGTCCTGCACGGTGGCCTTACGCATGTCATCCGATGGGGTGATCAGCTGCGGCTCCATAGACAGGCACGCACCTAACTGCGGCTTGCTTGCCAGAACGCCTAAGATGTTCGGTTGCTCAGGAAAGGTATAACCAAATGTGTGGCCGTTCTTGACCCAGTATGTACCGTTGATTGCGCTCATCGCTTTTGTCCTTACGCTGGTGGATCAGTGGGTCAGATAATGGTTGATGGCACGCTCAACGAACGAGACCGGCAGACCACTGCCATGCGCCAGGCGCTGAGTGTTAGAACGAACCAGCTCACGCTCATAACCAAAGCTGCTGCTGTAGTGGTACCACAACGTGCGACCTTTCTTGAACAGGTCGGACTCGTTTGCTATGCGCATGAACTGAGCCGGAGTCTGGCTCGGGCGTTTTGGTTTTTGGTTGATAGCGTTCATAGTAATGACCTCGATAACTGTTATTCGTTTTGTTTACTGCCTCTAAAAACAGTATCACCCACGGGTAACCGCTGACGAAGCAAATCGAAGGAAAAAAAGATATTTTTTTGAGAGGGGAGGGCAAAACAGAATGGGGGAGATCCCCCCATAGTTTAGATGGCGTATTACCGTTCGGTAATGCTGGTGGCATTTTGCATTCCGGAAAGTTTCACCCAGGCCATAACTTGTTCTTTGTCCAACTGGCCGCTCAGGGTGATGTAAGCCGGAGCGGCAACCAGGAGCGAATTACCGATAGAGAAATGGACGTTCACATCAACGCGGGACGCCCAAGGTATAGCAAACCAGAACACGGCATCGAATGGGGAGTGGATATTGATGCCATGTATCAGCTTCACTTCCCAGCGAACACCATATTCACCTCTGATGCCACGATAGAGGTGACCACGATCGCAGGCCCAGTCATCACCATCTACGTCACGCCAGATAAGCAGTTTATCATCTACAGCCTTAACGCTAGCCCCATAACGGGATAACAGATTCAGGATGGCCGCTGGTTCCTTAGCGAGGATGCTTTCAAGAACCACTCGCGAATCACCACGAACCTGTGTCACCGTCACAGTATCGTTTTCACCGAACCAAACTTGATGACCACTTTCTGCCAGGTGAGCAATCAGATTTAACATTGTAACTCCATGTGTTAATTATTTTTGTGTTAATAGTTAACCATGACCTTTACCGCTGACGAAGTTAAAAGGACGACAAATTTGGAAGGTGTTAAAACGGGGATTAATTGCAAAGAGATTGGCAAACCACATCATGCTTAGGTCTGCCGATATGAATGGCGCAGCAGATCTCAGTTTTTGCAGTCGAGCTTTTTGACGAGCCAGCGCTGAACCGGGAGGGTCTCTAACTCCATTTCAATGGTACATCTCTGGTCTGCAATGATGGCTTCATAGGTTAACGTGTCTTTAGAAACCGTACCCTGGGAAATGAAAATCTTTGCATTTGCTAAATAATCAAATGCAACCTTGCGAGCGATGTGCTCGTTCTCTTCGTTCAGATGCAGTTTTGGCAACTCACCCTCAGCCGTAGTAGCTTGAGCCAATGTAGGTAACGCAAGGGTCAGCGACAATAAAATAAGCAATCTTTTCATTGGATATTAACCTGTTGGGATTATAATCTGCCGAAGCATATCATTTCTGATATACCTCGGTTCTGTTTTTTTGGGTTATCCGCCAGGGTAAAGCAACTCGAAACGTTGAAGGAAAGCAACGCGGGCTTCCTCCGCCGGGAGAAGTCGTAACCCCATCAAATCCGCTGGTGGATATTTAGCGGGATCCGGAAACGCCTGGGCACCATGTCGGCCGAACATACTCATTTCAGTTGCGAGCATACGCAAATCAGCCACTTTCACCTCCGGCGACTCCACCAGCGGCAAACCATACTTTGCTCGAATAGCGCGATCGACACGACCTTCGATTTCACGGTAGTCCGGCAAGCGCGCTTTAAGAGGGCTGCTCACATCACCGCAGTATGCTTCACTGGCATCATGCATCAAGGCTTCGAACGCAAGATGCGGTTCAACCAAATGGCTGACCAGCACGCAATGCTGAGCCACGCTGTAATGCTGATCCAGGTGACCGGTAAAACGACAGATATTGGACAGAGCCGTCGCGATATCCTCAATATTAATCGCATCAGGGTTGATATCTTGGAACGAAAAACGTTTCCCGCTGTGGGTCAGTATCCAATCCGGGGCGGAGCCTTGTTTTACTTGTACGTGCATAGCTGCCAACAACTGCGCCACCAGCGACCGCTCCAACACAGTCAAATTACCAGACGTATCTGCCTGAAGGAATTCAAGCTGCTGTTTA
>NZ_JAMPSX010000033.1:0-59563 GCF_028484875.1 Providencia sp. PROV032 | reverse complement strand
TGGGTTATTTTTCAACCATAATATAATCTATTAATGTGGTTACTTAATATTATTAGTTGAAAAAATTAATATTATTTTATGTTGCCATCTTTATTAAAATAATTGGCATATTTAAATAATTAAACATCAAAAAAATGGTATGAATAGTTGTCTATATAATTTATTTATCATTAAGACTAATGACTAACTTTTTCTATTCTATTTATTAGTGTGTTGTAAAAATTATTAATCAGCGTAATAACCAATCGTTAAAGTTGCAGAAAAGTCACCTTCATCTGGCTCACAATCCGTTTTGGCGCAACGCAATTTGGCATTAACCATTTTTGTTTCACTACTGGTTTTTATGTTATCCCAAATAATTGATGATGCATCTGGTTTGGCTAAAGGAGTTTGATTAACACTAATAACACGTGTTCCATCTAATAATTGAACACCAATTACCCCATTAGGGTCATCATTAAAGAAATTATTACTGCCTGTTAAGGTATTTCCAGATGCTAAATATACGACGGCTGTTGTTTGATCCGTGCTGGTACAGTTTCTTAAGCCAATGGAAAAGTTTTTTGAAACTGTATCATTCTTAATTTCACTAACTGTCGTCACACCAGAAGCATTACCCAATATAATTTCATTAGGAACGTCAATCTCACAAGTTTTAGCTAAAAATAAAACAGAAAACTCGTAGTGTACTTTATAGTCATCTAACGCCATTGCAGGATAATACATAAACATCATTAGGGTAGTCAGTAATAACTGTTTTATTTTTTTCATGACTATCAATCCTGATAATATTCAAAAGTAACAGCGGCACTCGCATCACCTGGTTTAACATTATTTTCGCGTTTTACTAAGCTAACGCGATAATTAACGACAACTGAATCACTCGTGGTTGAAGGAAAACTTGAAACGCCTCCATCGCTGACAGCTTGGCAGTTCTGATTATTATTATCACAAGATTCAAGTAAAAAGCCCGTTTTAGTTGTGTCCGTCAAACCAAAGAAAACGCCATTATTAAACTGTGTTGATGCTGCTGACTTTGACTTTACTTTAATTGTTTTATCACTATTTGCCGGGAAGTTTTTACAAACAATCGTATAAGAAAAATTTTCGCTTTGTATCGGTTTATTAATTGGGCTGTTATCAACATCAGAAGCAATTAATGTACCATTTTGGCTAAAGTCGATGTATTTATCTAATTCGCTATTATCATCAAATTCACAAGTGCCTTTAACGATCTTGGTTTTGAACTGTATTTGTCCATTTTGAGCTATCAATTGGCTGGAGAAAAAAACCATTCCCAGTACAAATATGATTTTACTCAACAGTCCCATGATATTCATTGTATCCTCCAAGATCGTTGATAACAGCCCATTTCACTGCACCCACTTTAAATTGGGTTGTGTAATTCATTTCAGCAAGTGGAGCTATAACATTATTTTGTTTATTTAGCTTAATGGCTTTGTTATTAACGGATAAACCTGCCAAGTTAATATAGTAAGGAGAGTTATTAATTAATCTAACGCCATTAGTATTTTTAATTATTTTAATATTTTTAAATGCGTCGTCTTGATTCATTGACAAATTAGCAGGGCGATAAAAAATCTTAATCACACTTTCTAATCCAATCTTCATACCATCTGCTTGGTCTGATTCAGGAACATTTCTAGAGTGAAAGTAATACATGCTTTCGCGATCTTTAGGAAACTTATGTGAGATCGCTTTAATTTTAATAATATTTCGTTGATTCGGTGCTAACTTAAAAATTGAAGGTGTAATAACAAATAAACCTTCAGATGGTGTTTTACTATCTAGCTGTTGTGTAATAAAACTTGCCACTAAATACGCTTTATTATCTTCATTACGTGCCGTAATAGAGGCTGAATTAGTTGCTTCTTCAATAATGATACGAGTTTGACTTAAACCAACACCCGCTTGAGCAACAAATGAAAATGTTAATAAGATAAAAAGTAGAGATTTTAATTTTTGCATTTTCTTTTCTCTTATATCGCAGGCAGTAATTAATTACTGCCTGCATTGCTAGCTAAACTAACGGGTGACTGTTATTAGTCGTAAGCAACACTGAAGGTTACTGGCACGTTTAAGTTTTGAGCTACTGCATCAGTTGCTGTCGCATAAAGACCTGCAACCATTGGGATGATGTAGTCGCTTTGACCGGTAACTTTCAAGTCTGCAATTTCAGTTGTTGTGTTAGGTTTAACTGCAGTTTTATCTTTACCAGCTGCTAACTTAACACCGATTTGTGATGCTTGAGCATCCGCAAACATGTCTGAATGACCTGTTAATGCTTCACCTGTTGCTAAGATAGAAACAGAAGTTGCATTTGCAGCTTCGTTATCGCTACCAACATCACCGTTATAAACTTTAGTACAGTTATTTAAAACTAAGTTAAAGTTTGCTTCTGATAATGCTTTAGTAGTATCAAGTTTCTCGTTTGAGTGTGTTCCTAAGCTGATTAAGTCTTTAGAAGCACTGATATCACAAGTTGCAGCAACTAAACGAGCATTGAAGTTAACTGTTGCATCTTGAGCAGCAAAAGCTTGAGAAGAAAGAGTTGCAACAGTGAATGCGCCAATCAGAGCAAGTTTATTTAATTTCATAATCATCATTCCTAAGTATGTGGGAAAAGTTTAATTTGGTTTTTAAATTAATATATATTTAAAGTTTCATATTTCAGATTAAGTTTTTATTCTATTAATAAAAATCAATAACCCGAGCATTATTATTTAAATATCCATTAATAAAATTAATTTACTAATTTTAGATATTTAATAAATAATCAGCTTCTTCGTAAAAACTTAATTTTAAATGTCTTAGTCTTTATTTGGTGAATACTGTCTCACCGGAGTACGTGGATAATATTAATTATACTCATATAAGTTGTCAAACTAGCGAAAAATGCATTTCTCTGTTTTTCCAATAGATTTCAAATTGTTATTTCTCATTAGTTTCATGCAGTTACATGGATTTTTTCTATCTGAGCTAATATTTGCCCCCTCAATTCAGTTCAATCAACTAGAAATACCTCAAAAACAGAATAGATTAAGTGTAAAATGCTGAAATTAATATTTGTACATAATTTGTCGCTAAACTTAACACCACGAATGCTCAAAAAAGGAAAATGTTACGAACAACTACGAGGTGTTATAAAAATACTGACTAAGTAGATTTTATTAATACTTAAATTAACCTTGATCATTTTTTTAATCTATAGACATATTCCCCCTGAATAGTCTTCTATTTAACTCATAAGAATATTCTGATGCATTCGTTCTTAAATAATAGTCACAACCAACAAAGAAACATCGGCTCAGCCAGAGCAATTCGAACATAAATGGAAGTTAGGTGAATAGAAAAGATAAACAAGAAAGCATCATCTTTGTAGGTATTGTGAAATACGAGAAGAAGGGAATAAAGGGAATAGAAGGAAGAATAACATGATAAGCAAGTAAACAGCACCCATAGACGGTACTGTTTACTTTGCAAATAATCATTTAAATTTGAGTTGCTTCACAGCCTCATCGATATCAATTTCGTCTTCCGAAAATGTTAACGATGTCCCGTGTAATGTACTAATTTCTAATTTTTTTAATGAGCGCATTTGGCCCACTTTATCTGATTTTGGTTTGATACTATTCATCAATGCACCAATTGATAAAACGGTATTCTCTTTATCAATACGCGTATCTGCTGGCACCTCCACCGAATAAACACGGTAAGATTTGATTGATGCAATCTTAATCCGCTCACCAGCAATATAAATGTATTTGCTTTCTGGTATGATCTTGACCGCAAATGCGGACAACCCTTTATTGTTTGTCGTTGGTTCGAAAGTCACTACAGCATTTTTTTTAATCAACTCAGGGTTGGCAACCTTAACCACATGAAAATAACGGTTATCGCCATTCTCATCTTTGATAAATCCAAAACCTTTATCTTCGAACCACGTTGTGATCGTTCCATTCATCGCCATTACCACCTAATTAATCTTATATTGACTCAGCTTTTACAACGCGCAGTATAGAGCACAATGCATGTGCAAACCACGGCTTTGATTTTAGCTTGAACAATAAATTTCCCGGTACTAGTGGCAAGTGTTCGCCAGCCGACAAAAAATTGGTTATTATCAGCGCCCATTGTTGCTGGAAAAGCTAATGACTGAAATCATCGACACCTTTATTGCCCCACCCTGTCACGATAAGATAGAAATTATCTATCAAGATGAGTACCTCGTTCTTATTAACAAGCCAAGTGGCCTACTCAGCCTTTCTGGAAAAAATCCTCAAAACGTAGATTCCGTCCATCACCGATTAGTACAAATATTCCCTGAATGTACTCTTGTTCACCGCCTCGATTTTGGCACATCTGGATTGATGGTAGTGGCTCGTAATAAAGCAATCAATGCCGCGCTGAGCCAACAATTTAGCCAGCGCACTGTCATTAAAATATATCAAGCCCTACTTTGTGGTCATTTAACAGATGATGAGGGCATCATTGATGCGGCAATAGCAAGAGACCCAGCGTTGTTTCCTCGCATGTCTCTTTGCGAAATTAATGGCAAACCTGCCCGCTCCCACTACCAAGTGATTGAGCGTCTGCATCACCCATTAGATAATGGCACATTGCTCCCAGTAACCCGAGTCCAATTAATGCCTGAAACAGGGCGTACCCACCAGCTACGCATCCATTGCCAAAAATTAGGTTACCCTATATTAGGCTGTGACTTATATGGGGGCCAAATACCAGAGCATGTATCTCGCCTCATGTTACATGCCAGCGAACTACATTTTGTTCATCCCATTAGCCAAGAAAGAGTTAATACTCGCTGTGCGAGCCCGTTTTAACGCCAAAGCTACGACTTAAAATTTGCCGAGTATTACCACATCAGGTCGTCAGGGATCTTAAAGTCCGCGTACGGGTCATCTTCATCTTGTTCTTCTTGGCTGAGCGCATTATTGAGTACGATACTATCCGCATCCCTTTGGGTTATTTTATCCGCTACACTTGCAGGGATAATCACATACTCATTAACATCACTGTTATCAATCGATAAACGCGCAATCGCCAGGCGCCCACTGATCAACTGTGTTTGCGTTATCTTGTCCACTACCACTTGCTTGATCACATTATTATCGGTGAAATTAAAACTAATATCTCCCTTTGAAATATCAACTTTATTCATCTCAATAAGTTGTTTAACTTGCGCTTTAAACTCTTTGGATTGCACTATTTGTTTATGTTGCTCACTCAATTGTTTGTCTCGCTCAAGTTGCGCTTTTTTATTCTCTTCTACGGCTTCTCTTGCTTCACGCGCTTGAACCCGTGATTTTTTAGCCGTTCTTTGCACTTTCGCCATTTTCTTACTAGTGACTAATCCTGCTTTTAGCATTTGCTCTTGTAAGGTGAGTTTTGCCATCTTCGCCTCTAAATCTATCAGATAATTATGTGATTATACCTGTAGCCACTGAGGCCGGATAGGCCTTCATCCACATAAAAGCCTTTCAATGCCAATGGCCATAAAACTAAACTGGTCTTCTATCGATCTATTTAGCGGTAGTTTAATTTTCTAAAAAATATAAGTATTCATTTATCTCTACCATAGCCACTGTCTATTTTGGAATGGAAACAGCCATTCATAGGGTAACATCCCTTTACACTCTCTTGTGCAGAATCGTGTATACTTGCCAACAAGAATTTATCCACGGTTAATGAATAATGAAAGAAATCGAAAAAACACAAATTAAACTCCTTAGTGACCGTTTAGACCTTATTCGCCATCAGATGGCAAGTATGCAGCTGACTAATGAAGCAGAAAAGTATGCAGAGCTGGAGAAAGAAAAAGCGGTATTGGAAACTGAGATTGTTCGTCTAAAAGCGTTACGTAACAAAAAACTCAGCAAAGAAGCGCAGAAATTGGAGGACATGCCGTTCAAGCGCCCCATTACGAAAAAAGAACAAGCCGACCTTGGCAAGCTGAAGAAGTCCGTGCGAGGTTTAATAATTGTCCACCCAATGACGGCATTAGGCCGCGAAATGGAATTGGATATTATGACTGGTTTTGCTAAACATGATTTCTAGTTAAAAATTAATCCAATTAAGATCTGTAATATCTAACGAATACTGGAAGGTTCCTAATACACTTTTCGTGATTAAGAACCGCTAGTCAGTCATTTCCTGCTAAAAAGCCCACCTCCGCATTTTGAACACAAACAGTATTCGCTAAACACCACAGTATGAGTCAAACTTTCTAACGGTAAGTAAATAAGACATTCACAGTGTTACTGAACTGCCCTGATTTAATGGCTTCATCATCTTTCTTTGATAACTCGACACTATAAGGGAAATAGCCTGGCTTTTGTTTACTGATACTTCCTTTATAGTAATATTGGTCAAACATAACCTGCTGATTACTAGTTCTATCTGTGATTGTCGCCTGTAGGCCATTGTTAAAGAGCATATATTTTTTATTTACCACACCACTGTTGCTTTGGAACGCGACACTGATTTCTAATGCAGCTTCACATGTTGAATCCGGTACTAAATCTAAAGAAAAATTTTCTTTAACTGTTTTACCATTTTCAAAGCTCTCAACCGTTAATTCTTTAAAATCAACCACTTTATTGCTCATACGAACAATCGGCGTTGGACAGTAGTTCACCAGTTTCCCGATGATCCTAGCCTGATACATATCCCCAAAATTTCTTCTCTGGTAATCACTGTGATAGCCCACATTAAAAACACCAGTATCAAAAGATTTTAATTCACCCGTACCTCGGATAACTCGATATGTATAACCAAACACCACACTTTTAGCACCCGCCTCCCAAGAACCTACTTCTAAAGATGGTGTATTGTCCGCTGTTATTTCAACAGACTTACCATACATACTATCCTGATAAAGCCTGATGCCGCTATTTTTGAGTAAGTTTTTTGTATTCGTCGAGGTTTGGTTGTTAAACCAAATTGTACGCTCTGCTTTTGAGCCTGAAAATACACAAGCCCATACAAACCAACCACTACTCGCAGAGCCCAATAATGTCCCTGGAGCAACCACACCGGGTGTTGTATTCATATCGATATAGACTTCAGGCAGCGGATTCCACGGATTTCCCGTTCCCGGCGTACTGGAGTTTGGTCTACATGTCACTCCTGCATAAGCTGCTGTACCGGACATAAGAAGGAGAAAAAATACCCCTCCTTGCCATAGCTGCTGTTTTATTTTCATCTTAGTAAGATTCAGCTTTTGCATTTTTTATTTCGCCTGTGGCAGTAATTGGCAAGACGGTGCCGCTGCACATTGATATTTATTAAATTTCAATCCACCAAAATCATCAATATAGGCAACTTCAAAACTGTTCCATGCAGGGTTTTTCAATGTCACTGTAGAATCACTAAACGGAGCTACAAGCACTTCAGGAAAATTTTTATCCTTGCTTTGATCGACATTGATATTTGTTATCACAATATTAAACGGTGTTGGGTTTGACAATGTAATACTTCCACCTTGTTTTGTGACTTTTAAATCCCGCTGAAAATCTTTATCTGCTGATATTTTGTAGTCAATGCCTTTTGGACGGTAAAACAGTTTTAAGCGTGATTGGATAGTAAATTGAACTGTATTCGCTTCTTTCCCTTGAGGTGGAATGCCTAATACATTGAAATAAAGCAGGCTTTCTCTATCCGTCGGTAATGTATTTTGCCCATCCATGTACGTAATTTTGATTTGTTTTTTCTGCTTAGGGCCAATTTTTTGCAAGAAAGGCAAAGCCACTAACGAGTTCGTCAGCTTCTCACCTTTTTGGTTCTCTATCCAAGTTTGGGCTAAAAAAGAGGACCCCGCATCTTGGTTTTCAACAACGACACTGGTTCCGCCATCGGCTTCATTAAAAATAATACGGGTTCTATCTAACCCAAGTACTGCATATGCTTGACCCATTACGCTTGACAGTAAAACAACGGAAAGCACTTTTTTAAATAATGTCATTTTTTCACCCATTTAAATCACATTAGTGACTACAAGTCATTGAATCGCTACTTTTAGCAAGCAGACTGTCAGCAAGGAATGTACACGTTTGAGCATCCCCCCAATTGACGCTAAGTTGGTCGCCCATATTCAAGCCGGTTAAGTATACGATGCCAGATTCAGCAATAATGCCTGAAACTTTACCCGTTACGTTATTTTTCACCACTGAGCCTAATGGTGGATATTGGCCATTAGATAATTTAACTCTTGTTATCAATGACTTACCTATATCCGCATCCATTTTAGCATAGCCTATTGCCCCATCCGTGAGTGTAGACGCTAAAACGTTATCATCAATATTCACGGTATCTGGAAGATTATTCACGTCAACCTTATATTCCATATTATAGTAGGTTGGTACATTACTGATAGTCGCTAATCCACGACTGTTTGTTGTTGCACTACCATTTTCAATAATAACGCCTTTAGCATTTGGTACATCAACCACTAATCGAGATTGGTCACGATACGTGAGGCGGTGAGCTGAAATACCGTGTTGTGTCGCAGTGACTGAACCACTCATTGTCATACTGAGTGAGCTCATTGAGTCTGATAATGCGCCTGTCACTTGTACTTGCCCTGCATCAGCGCTGTGTGACACATAAGTGCTGACCATACCTTCCGATAAACCATCTTGGGTTGATGCCGTTAAATTATAATTCGTGTTTTTATCAACATGTCGGCTGTAATTAACGTTATTAGTATAGCGTTTGGTATTGTCGCTATAAGATGCAAAATAAGATATTGATGCATTTTTGTCTTCAGAACTTAATGGCTTACTGACAGACAAATAAATTTGGTTATCCGTTTTATTATTAGAGCCACGAACTTGGTTTAAAGACAGTGATATATTCCCGCCTTTCATGACACCTTCATCAAAGAACTTATTTAAACCTACACTAAAATAGTTATTTTGCTTGCCATTCCAATATGTCTTACGTGATGCCGTGATATTTGCACTTGCATTGATGCCGCGTAATTGCTGAGCGTAAGACAATGAAAAAACATGCTTATCTTTATTTGTATCGATTTCTTGTCTGTCTACAAAGTTTTGCTCAACAAAATTGGATAATGAGTTAAATGTTCTATCTGCGAAACGGTAGCCTGTTAACGTCAGCTGTCCATCAATACTGGGTAAGTCTTTTGCATAGTTAATACGATAGCTTTTTCCTTTCTCACGCCCTAACAAGGTATCTGCGTAAGATTGGGTGATATCCACCGAGAAAGCACCTAAAAAACCGAGGTTTTGACCAATACCTATATTAACGGCTTGATATTTATTCCCTGAAGTCGCTACTAACCCACCAAAAACAGAGGTGTTGTTAAATACCCCAACTGAGCTTTCAACCGTCATGAAATTATCGTCAGCATAGGTTCCATTTTTAGGGGATAACTGGCCTAAATTCATGGTATAGCGAACTTGACCTTTACGAGTCAAAAACGGGATATTGGTTGTTGTAAACTGAAACTTTGTTTCTTTACCGTTATCCTCTGTCACTGTAACATCAATGGTTCCCATGACGGATTGGCTTAAATCCTTAATAACAAAAGGACCTGCGGGGACTTTTACTTGGCTAATAATACGGCCATTTTGTGATAATGTGACTGTTGCATTTGAGGCAGCAATCCCCGTAACTTGAGGTGCGTAACCTCTAAGATTAGGTGGCATCATGCTTTCGTCTGTAAAAATGCTCACGCCCTTGAAACGCACGCTATCAAATAAGTCAGATTTAACAAAGATTTCCCCAGCAAACAGCTTTGCCGATAAACTAGCAATGTCCCTAAAAGCATAGACTTGGTCCCAGTCTAAGCTTTGTTTCTTACCGCTACGCCCATCCTCGCCTACTAACTTGTTTTCATATTGGTAATTTGCACGTAAACGCCATTGCGCTAAGTTTGCTCCCACATTACCGAAAGCATATAACTGGTTACGTGTTGCTTCATTTTTGCGAACTAAATGATTATCACTAATTGTGTAATCTAAAATTAAGCCTGCAATGCCGTAATCGCGCATTTCCGGGCTAACCCACGAAGAATAAGTGGATTCCATATATTTTTGTGGAATAGAAATAACAAGAACTTGTTCACTATCATTAAAATCGATAGCTACATTTTCATCGAGAGATGATAAATTAATACAGTTATCTTCTTGAGACGAAATTAATTTTTCTTTCGCTTCTTTATTTAAAGGAAAACGTTTTATTAACTGTGCTGTAATACACGGCTCAATAATACCGTTATTGCTAATAAATTTAATTTTTTCGCCACGGATAATTTTTTTGTCATTTAAAATAATATCCGATTCATACAGACCTTCATTTAAACTATTTTTCTCAAAATAGCTTAAATCAATATTATCTTCGACAGATAAATTAAGTGCATTAATATTAAAGGTTTCAGCATTAGCATACCCACCACATATAATGAGTGAGATCATATAACCTATATTTTTTTTCTTAAAATACATGTTGGCACTCTTATTATTGTAGTGGGGGAATACAAAGCTTTACGCTAATTAGCGTAAAGCTTTTGGGCTAGACATAATGGCTATCTTATTCGTAGCTTAATACATAGTTTGCAACAGAGCTGATGCTACCTGAAGTTGCTGTACCAGTTGATTCTGCTTGAGCAGATAAAATAATAGTGGTTTCAGATGCTTTCAGTGTTTGTTCTAAAGTATCACCTGGCTTAATTGTTTTACCTGCATTATCAAAGAATGCCACAGCAACGTTATCTGCACTGCCTGAGTTTGACCATAATGTTGCTTTCGCTGTATCAGGTTGACCATTAAATGCAATTTTTACTTTAGAATAAGGTGAGCCTGCAGTACCTGAATCGAGTTGGCAATCTTGTAATTTTAATTCAAATGTATTTAATGGACCTGTTTTACCCGCAGTAGCTAAATTAGCCGCTGAAATACTTCCTAATTGAACTTCTTTATTAACATCAGAAGGAGCAATTGTACAAGCACCGCTATTTACAGTTCCTTTAAATGTAATTTTACCAGAACCAGCATCCGCAGCCATTGCAGAAATAGAAGTCGTAGTTAACGCTAAGCATAATGCGATTAAAGTCTTATTCATTTTGTATACCTTATATATTAAAGAGTAATTAAATTAAAAATTATTTACCTGCTGTGAGGAACGAAATGAATAATATCCGTAAAATGCGTACGCAGATATCGCTAAAGTATGTATTTACCTTGTAGAATGTAACGAAAAATATCAAATTAACTCATTGATATTAAATGAAAATTAAAAACTTAAGATTTATCATTATTTTCATCAATAACCTCTCAGATCATCAAAATTAGAATTTTAATCTTAAAATAATAAATAAGTCAGAACTAAGAATTAACATAACTAACAAAAACAAAAAAAACACACAGAAAGCGTATTTCGTTAGTTAAATATATTTTATGTACTCCGAAATGGAGTTTTTGAGATATTTACTTACAACCATTCACTGATTTGTAATGAGTTTATAACGTTAAAGTAATTTCTTTATGCAAATATTAATCTTAACACCTTGTTTTTATTAGCATAATCTTATTGTGTTAAATAAATTGCGATATACTGTTATATTACGCCTTATTTATAAGATATAATTCATAAAATAAAATACGTAATAAAACAATGCGTTACATGACCACTTATACATAACAAATAATCAGCTCTTCCACCTTATCCCTACCTATGCAAGCAAATACAGTTCTTTGGATCGTTTTAAAATGATTGGTTTACTTGATAGAAAGTTCATAGTCCACAGTCACAATCAATATTTTTTACTCCCGTAAATGTACTCGTGACTCACTCGCCTGAATATTATGGGCGCATCAGCGAGTGAAACTAGTGGGTACATTCCAAAAGAAAGTCGTTTCTCTTTTCCTCCAAAACGATATTTCATTCTCCAAGCCTTCGATCCATTGGTGTTAACCTCGAGATATAACCCCCCTCCATCGGTCATTTTATAGGGGGTTACCATTGGCCTTGAGGCCGCTACCTGACTGGCTTTGAGCTTCATCGTGGGGGCATCCAAAAAATAAGGAAAAATTATGCCCCCAATTTTGCCCCCAAACAGGGGTATAAACCAGTAAACATGGGGAGAATCAGACAGACTTCGAAGTGATTAATCTTGTTGATTTAAAAGGAAAATATAGACTTTGAGAGAAATTCAGAAACTGCGTTTGGCGGAAGATCACAGGAGTCGAACCTGCCCGGGACTGCTGGCAGCCCCAACTGGATTTGAAATCCAGCCGCCTCACCGGAGACGACGATCTTCCTCTATAGATTGGAAAGTGATTATAGACTGAATTCATTATTTTCCAAAGCATTGAAACTACAACTATTGCCTTTATTGATAAAAGCCAATAAAAATCCCATTTATTGATAAGCGTTAATAAGAAAAAACGTTAGATTGATATTGAGGTTTGTACATTTGCCCCCATATACTTTCTTATATTCGCAATGGCGTGCTGGTTCTATCACCCATAATATTGACCATCTTTGGGTCTAAGTTCGCCATTAAACTTTTATTGTCAACACAGTAAGCCTTGGCCTACGAGCGCAAGCCTGCAATCACAGGATGTTTTATGACAAATTCATTATTAGCCGATTCCGCACTACCCCGCTTTTCTACTATAGAGCCCGCGGATATTTTTCCCGCAGTCCAACACGTACTCAATGAATATCGCCAAACAGTAGAAAACCTGCTGAGTGCAACAGATCAATACACTTGGGATAACCTGTGCCAACCTTTAGAAGAAGCTAGTGATAAGCTTTCTCGTGTTTGGTCACCAGTGGGTCATTTACACTCCGTGAAAAACAGCCCTGAATTACGTGAAGCCTACGAACAATGTTTGCCATTACTGTCTGAATTCAGTACTTGGATGGGGCAACATGAGCCTTTATACCAAGCATATAAATCATTAAAAGAAGGGGATGAATTTAATTCCCTTACCCAAGCTCAACGTAAATCTATCGAAAATACTTTACGTGATTTTGAATTATCCGGCATTGGCTTACCTGCTGAAAAACAGCAACGTTATGGTGAAATTGTTGCACGTTTGTCGGAGATAGCCTCTAAGTTTAGCAATAACGTCCTTGATGCGACCATGGGTTGGAGTAAGCTCATTAAAGACGAAAAAGAATTAGCAGGCATGCCGGAAAGTGCTATTGCCGCAGCAAAAGCCATGGCTGAGTCAAAAGGTGAAGAAGGCTACTTACTTACCCTCGATATGCCAAGCTACTTACCTGTTATGACCTATGCTGACAACGCAGAATTACGACGTGAGATGAGCCATGCATATAGCACCCGTGCGTCTGACCAAGGCCCAAATGCGGGTAAATGGGATAACAGCGAATTAATTGATGAACTGATGGCTTTACGCCACGAACTAGCGCAATTATTAGGTTTTAAAAACTACGCAGAAAAATCCCTTGCCACCAAAATGGCCGAGTCGCCAGAGCAAGTGCTAAATTTCCTCAATGATTTAGCCGATCGTGCTCATCAACAAGGGGAAAATGAACTAGCTGAACTAACGGCTTTTGCTAAAGAACATTATGGTGTCGATACACTTGAGTCTTGGGATTTAGCTTATTACAGCGAAAAACAAAAACAGCATAAATTCTCATTAAATGATGAACAATTACGTCCATATTTCCCTGAACAACGCGTACTGAATGGGTTGTTCGAAGTTGTTCATCGTATCTATGGTTTAACGGCCAAAGAACGCAATGATGTAGAAACATGGCATAAAGATGTGCGTTTCTTTGAACTCTATGATGAAACCAATACCTTACGCGGCAGCTTCTACCTAGACCTCTATGCTCGCGAACATAAACGAGGCGGAGCTTGGATGGATGACTGTGTTGGCCGCATGGTGCATAAAGACGGCTCATTACAAAATCCTGTAGCCTATTTAACCTGTAACTTCAACAAACCACTTGGCGATAAACCCGCACTGTTTACGCATAATGAAGTCACGACCTTATTCCACGAATTTGGTCACGGCTTGCACCATATGTTAACGCAAATTGATGTGGCCGATGTCGCTGGGATCAATGGTGTACCATGGGATGCTGTCGAACTGCCAAGTCAGTTTATGGAAAATTGGTGCTGGGAGCCTGAAGCCCTCGAATTTATTTCTGGCCATTATGAGACAGGCGAACCATTACCAACAGAAATGCTCAATAGCATGTTAGCGGCGAAGAATTACCAGTCAGCCATGTTTGTTCTGCGCCAGTTGGAATTTGGCCTGTTTGATTTCACCTTACATGCTGAGTATGACCCAGCAAAAGGTGCGCAAGTCATGCCCACGTTATATGCAATTAAAGATAAAGTCGCCGTGGTCCCTTCACCAACATGGTCGCGCTTCCCACATGCTTTTAGCCATATTTTCGCAGGTGGCTATGCAGCAGGCTATTACAGCTACTTATGGGCAGATGTGCTTGCGGCTGATGCATATTCACGTTTCAGTGAAGAAGGTATCTTTAACCGCCAAACGGGTCAGTCTTTCCTCGACAATATCTTAAGTCGTGGTGGTTCAGAAGAACCAATGACGCTGTTTGAACGCTTTCGTGGTCGCAAACCAGAACTCGATGCCATGTTGAAGAGCTATGGTATTCATGGCTAATCGTATTGAGATCCAATTGATCTGCGAAGAGGGTGCCGATCCCGGCACTCTTTCTCAACTTTCTGAAAAATGGCAACTTTCTCACACCCCTGATGCCGTTATGGCGGTTGTACTTACGCCTGAAAACTTACAACTGCGCAAACTAGATGAGCCTAAGTTAGGGGGTATTTTTGTTGATTTCGTCTCGGGCGCGATGGCCCATCGTCGCAAATTTGGTGGAGGTCGCGGTGAAGCTGTTGCCAAAGCCGTCGGGATCAAAAAAGATTATCTTCCCGATGTGATTGATGCCACTGCTGGTTTAGGGCGTGATGCCTTTGTTCTAGCCGCTCTCGGTTGCCATGTCCGCATGTTAGAGCGCCACCCTGTAGTTGCTGCTCTATTGGATGATGGTTTACAACGAGGCTATCAAGATGCAGAAATTGGCCCATGGTTACAAGAGCGAATGTCATTGATTCATGCATCCAGTATTACAGCACTGAGTGAGATAACCCATGCCCCTGATGTTATCTATCTTGACCCAATGTATCCTCATCGGCAAAAAAGTGCTTTGGTGAAAAAAGAAATGCGGGTATTTCAGTCATTGGTGGGAGCAGATAATGACGCAGATTCCTTATTAGCCCCTGCGCTTGCTTTGGCTAAACGTAGAGTGGTTGTTAAGCGCCCTGACTACGCAGAACCCCTAGCGGGACAAAAAGCGCCATCAGCGGTTACCACTAAAAACCATCGGTTTGATATCTATCCATGCATTAAAAGTAACGAATAAACGTAACGGCGAAGGGCGTATGTACAGGTGAATTTATCAGTATGATACAGCCGCCCTTTCGCGTACGTTTTGAGGTCAGAGAATTACAACACACCCTGCCCAAGCATTGCATCAGCGACTTTTACGAAGCCCGCGATATTAGCGCCTTGAACATAGTTTGTTTGTTTCTCTTCACCACCGAATTCCACACAATGCTGGTGGATATCCAACATGATGTGGTGCAGACGAGCGTCAACTTTCTCTGCTTTCCAACCTAGGCGAGCCGCATTCTGTGCCATTTCTAGACCGGAAGTCGCAACACCACCTGCGTTAGCCGCTTTGCCTGGTGCAAACAGCACCCCTGCTTCAAGGAACAGCTCAGTTGCAGGAATAGTTGTTGGCATATTAGCCCCTTCTGCGACCGCTTTAACGCCATTTTTAATTAACACTTTTGCTGCATCAACATCCAGCTCATTTTGTGTTGCACATGGCAGAGCGATATCAACAGGCACATTCCATGGTTGCTGACCCGCTAAGTAAGTTAAGCCAAACTCTTTTGCATATTCTTCAATACGACCATAGTTGTTTTTGATTTCTTCTAAACGAGCTAATTTCTCTGTTGTAAAGCCGGCTTCATCAACAACTGTGCCACTTGAATCAGATGCAGTAACGACTTTCGCGCCCAATTCCATACATTTTTCAATGGTGTACTGCGCAACGTTACCTGAACCGGAAACCGCAACACGCATTCCTTCAAAACCTAGGCCATGGCGTTTTAGCATCGCATTGGTGAAATAAACCAAACCGTAACCGGTTGCTTCTGGACGAATTAAACTGCCACCAAAAGACAATCCTTTACCCGTGAATACACAAGAAGTGTCATTAGACAGTTTTTTCATCATCCCTGTCATAAAGCCCACTTCACGACCACCCACACCAATATCCCCTGCTGGGACGTCAGTATTAGAACCGATATGGCGATACAATTCTGTCATCAATGCTTGGCAAAAACGCATCACTTCACCATGACTTTTACCTTTAGGATCAAAGTCAGAGCCACCTTTACCACCACCCATTGGTAATGTGGTCAAAGCATTTTTCAGTGTTTGTTCGAAGCCTAAGAATTTCAGGATAGATAAATTCACAGATGGATGAAAACGCATACCACCTTTGAATGGGCCGATTGCAGAGCTAAATTGCACACGCCATGCACGATTGACTTGAACTTTACCTTGGTCGTCCACCCAACACACTCGAAATTGAATTACACGCTCAGGTTCAACAAAACGTTCCAGTAAAGCTTGGTCACGATACTTAGCATTTTGCTCTAAAAACGGCCAAAGGGAAGTGAATACTTCACGCACTGCTTGTAGAAATTCAGGTTGAGAAGGGTCTCTTTTTTGGACAGACTCCAAGAACGAAGATAGTGATTGTGTCATCTATGTCTTCCTTTTTAACATTGTAGTTGTTGTGATGTGCCTCACTCTTTCTTTTCATTATTTTTAGGAAATGTGAGGTTGATTTGCGTTTGCCTATTGAATATATCATTAGTTTGTATTCTAAATTCAAGGTTTTTTTTCACTCAATAGCAAAATAAATTGCTTGACCTGCCAATAACTCCCTCAAGATACATATTTTGAAACAAAAAAAACGCCTGCATAAGCAAGCGTTTTTAGTGAATAATATTTCAAATATAGAGATATGGATTATTCTTCATCATCATTCAGTGGAACAATCAACATATCCACATGGACGGTATTGATTAACTGACGAGCAGACGACATCAGCTTGCTCCAGAAATCTTGGTGATGCCCACAGACCACTAAATCCATATTGTATTTTTTAATGGCATCGACCAGTACTTGACCTAGGTCACCGCTGCCACTGAGTGTTTCTTGAATTTCATAACCTGCACCCGCAGACAAGTCCTTCAGAGCATTACGCGTTTCATCAGTAATACGTTGCTGCATGTCTCCAAGATTGACATCAATAAGACCGGTATAGAGGTCTGAATAGTTAACATCAACATGGATCATAGATACTTTGGCCCCGTAAGGTTTTGCCATAGAGACAGCCTTATCCAGTAATACTTTACTTTCAGGTGATAAATCTACCGCAACGAGAATATGTTTGTAAGCCATAAGTAAACTCCTTCGGAATGCTGATTATCTGGTGGTTATGCCTTCACCACATTTTTATGAATACTATACCCGCTAATTGTGATTATTAAGTGTCGCTTTGATCACATCTAAGCAGATTAACCTTAAAATCATCACTGCATATAACATTTTATAAAACAATAACATCATTCATTCAATATTAATATATAGCCCTAAAAAATTCGAGTTATGGGAAATACTTTAGCTTAGAGAAACAACAAGGTTGTACAGCAAACTGTGATATCAAAGTTCAGTAACCCAAGTTTAATTTCTTCAATATAAACAAAAGGTCATCACAAATTTGCGCTAACTGCACTTTTTTTAAACAGTAATTTATCCTACAATAAAATAACTGAGTATAAGTACAATTTTTCTGCTGTATTTCCTTTGCGACAATTGCTGTGAGCTTGAGCTAGGTTCTAAGGAGAGGATTATGTTCAGTATGATTGCATTGTTTTGGGCATTATGCATTTTGTGCATCTTAAATATGATGCGGTATTTTTCTTCCATTCGTGCTTTATTATCTATTCTAAGGGACTCAGACCCTCTGCTTTATCAATCCGTTGATGGTAATGGTTTTTTTACTACACACGGTCAACTGAACAAGCAACTACGGTTAGTTCGATATATAAATAACAAACAATACCTTGAACATTATGACCCTGAGGTTATTTTGCGTTGTGAGCGGATCCGCAAGCAATTCATGATGATAAGCAGGCTCAGCATTCTTGTTGTCGTGAGCTTAGTCTATTTATTGATAACGGGTTAATTGTAATTAGTGACTGACTAATAAAAAAATAGTGATGACCTTACGATCATCACTATTTTGTATATGTAGATTACTGTGTTCATGTAACGGTTAAAGGCCCCATACTTATGCATGAAGCCAAAATTAGTGCGACTAGATAAACAGCAGCGATAGCCAGTACAACCCACCCGATAACACAATGGACACCGGTAAAGTTAATAACCATGCTAACGCGATGCTTTTAATGGTTTTTGTTTGTACGCCACCACCATCGACAACCATTGTCCCCGCAACGGCAGAAGATAAAACCTGCGTTGTTGAAACGGGCATACCAGTATAACTTGCCACGCCGATAGACACCGCTGCAGTCACCTGAGCAGAGACACCTTGCGCATAAGTCATGCCTTTCTTACCAATTTTCTCACCAATGGTCACAGCAACACGCTGCCAACCGAACATGGTGCCTAATGATAATGCTAAAGCAACCGCAATAATGATCCACAGAGGCGCATATTCAACGGTATACAGCAAATCATTACTGAGTTTTTTCAGCAAGCTGGCATCTTTCGAGCTTGTTTCTGGTAATTTCGCAACCGCATTCGCAGTATCAGAGATACACATCAGTAAACGGCGTGCGTGGTTACGTTGGTCTGGCGTCAACTCTTCGTAGCTTTGAATGCCATTTAGCATCGTTTGAGCTTGATTTAAAATAGCGGCAGTACGCGTGCTATCACAATGGAATTCGCCACCTGGTTCATCACTACTTTCTGCAACGGCAGGCGCATTTTCTATTGCATGGTTTAACGCTGGTTTATGTGTTTCATAGTATTGTTGCAGGTGGACAACCGCATCATGCGTTTTTGCGATGTCATAACCGTTAGAATTCATATTCATAACGAAACCTGCTGGGGCAACACCAATTAGCACTAGCATGATAAGACCGATGCCTTTCTGGCCATCGTTCGCACCATGGGAGAAACTTACCCCAACTGCTGACAAAATCAATGCAGTTCGGGTCCAGAATGGTGGCTTACGCTTACCATCTTTTTTCTCACGTTCCGCTGGTGTTAAGTGAATACGTCGACGTTTCTTTGTGCCACTCCAATAACGGCGCAAAAAGAAAATCATCAAACCGGCAATCACAAAACCGATAGCTGGAGACAAAATTAATGACATGAAAATACTGATCATTTTCGGTATATTCAAGGCATCAACGACAGACGAATCAGTCACAATCGCGTTGGTTAAACCCACCCCGATTATCGCGCCAATCAGCGTGTGCGAACTGGAAGCAGGGATACCTAAGTACCAAGTTCCAAGGTTCCAAATAATTGCAGCCAAGAGCAATGAAAAAACCATTGCAAGGCCGTGAGCTGAGCTCACATTGAGTAGGAGGTCTGTTGGTAAGAGGTGGACAATTGCATATGCGACGCTCAACCCTCCCAGCAAGACACCAAAAAAGTTAAAAACCCCTGCCATGACAACTGCGAACTGAGCCCGCATTGCTCTGGTATAAATAACCGTAGCTACCGCGTTAGCGGTGTCATGGAAGCCATTTATAGCCTCATAGACCAGCACAAATAACAGTGCCAGAACTAATAATAGACCTGTATGAAATTCTAAACCTGTAAAAAGATGTAGCATAGACGTTAAGCCATTATATGTTGGACATGAACGCGGCGCATTATCAGTGACAAACGCTGGCGGTGGAAGCAAAATCTAACCTTTTTTTGATTTAACTACTCATCAAAAAAGTACCCCATAGCAATTACCCCATATTTTTCAATAAATTAAAGCAATCAAACTTATTCTGAATTTTTGAAACTTTTTAACGATATTTCCAGAAAATAATCGTTGTTTGCTTTTTTTAGACGAATTTCTCTAATTATAATACGTCCTGTATAGTTTTCATCAGTTCTTCCTCGAAGCTTTACATTACAATCATGATGAGATGACGTAAAATATCCGTGTTGCTAATGTAATTATGCTTAAAATCAAACATATATAGAGACACTTACTGTGAAAAATTTCGACGTTATTATTTTAGGTGCTGGCGCAGCGGGTTTATTTTGTGCCTCACACTCTGGCAAACGCGGTTTAAAGACGCTAGTGGTTGATAACGGAAAAAAATTAGGCAGAAAAATATTGATGTCCGGTGGTGGTCGCTGCAATTTCACTAATATGTACGCAGAGCATAGCAATTACATTTCAACAAACCCGCATTTTTGTAAGTCAGCACTTGCTCGCTATACACAGTGGGATTTTATCGCTTTAGTTGATAAATATAATATTCCATACCATGAAAAAACCCTAGGGCAGCTTTTTTGTGATAATAGCGCACAAGATATCGTCGATATGCTGCAAAATGAGTGTAACTTACCGAATATAACGATAAAACTTCGCAGCGAAGTCACTGGTGTCGAAAAAATACCAGAGGGCTTTCTGGTCACGGTAAATGGGAGTCAAGTAAGTGCTCGCTCACTGGTTGTCGCAACGGGTGGGTTATCGATGCCAGGTCTTGGCGCCACACCATTTGGCTACCGCATCGCAGAACAATTTGGCCACTCGATTATTCCAACTCGTGCTGGCCTTGTGCCATTTACACTGCATAAGCCACTTTTAGAAGCGCTGCAAGTCCTTTCAGGGATCTCAGTCGCAGCAACCGTGACAGCTGCGGATGGGACGTTGTTTAAAGAAAATATTCTCTTTACCCATCGAGGCCTCTCCGGCCCTGCTATCTTGCAGATTTCTAGTTATTGGAACCCCGGAGAGTATGTGAGTATTAACTTACTTCCTAACCTTTCACTGAGCGACTTTTTAGCGGCAGAAAAGCAAGAGCACCCAAATCAATCCTTAAAAAATACCCTTGCAAAATTATTGCCTAAGCGGCTAATTGAAATCATGCAAGCCCAAGGGCAAATCCCTGAGTGCACCCTAAAGCAATTGAACCATCCGCAAATTGAAGTGCTGCATAACACGTTACATGCCTGGCAGGTTCAACCCAACGGGACAGAAGGTTACCGCACCGCAGAGGTGACCCTAGGAGGTGTTGATACCCATGAGATATCATCGAAAACAATGGGTTCACTGAAAACTGAGGGGCTATATTTTATTGGTGAAGTCGTCGATGTCACTGGCTGGTTAGGTGGTTATAACTTCCAATGGGCTTGGAGTTCTGCGGCAGCCTGTGCAGAAAGCCTGCCCATTCCCCCTAATTAATTTAAAGGGAACAATATCCGCGATGCCTTCTTGTTTGCATCCTTTTAACCGAATATATCTTAATCCATTGAAAAATAATGGTTAATATTTAACTCTATAGAAATCATATAATTGCAGTTTTAATTATAAGATATATTATTTTGGTTAAAAATAATGCTTCACAAACGATAGTGATAACTATTATCATTATCATTACTTCCTCGATACGGTTACTTAGTCACCTATTGTAAGAAGTACGACATTGCTCACATTGCTTCCAGTGTTTACTTTAGCCAGCCTTGCGCTGGCTATTTTTTTACCTACATCAATGGCTTAATTGGTTAAAATTCCCACATCATCATTTCCTATCCATTTTCTTCACTTATCTCAAACCTACTTGTTCAAATTTTTTGGATCCTATGGTTAACGGCAGCTACTTTTCTCTTTTCGCAAAATGGTTAAACTGTCATCAATACATTTAGAGCGAGTTCAACCAAGGTTGAAATCCGTACAGGAGAAAACACGATGATCTATTTACGCAAAGCAAACGAACGTGGTCATGCAAACCATGGATGGCTCGACAGTTGGCATACCTTTTCATTCTCTAGCTACTATGATGAGCAATTTATGGGCTTCTCTGCGCTAAGAGTGATTAACGAAGACTTTATTGCGGCTGGCCAAGGGTTTGGAACACATCCCCATAACGATATGGAGATATTGACCTATGTGCTCAATGGGACTGTCGAACATAAAGACAGCATGGGCAATATGGAGCAAATCCCTGCGGGTGAATTCCAAATTATGAGTGCGGGTACGGGTATTCGTCATTCTGAATACAACCCAAGCAATGAAGAAGAGCTACATCTGTACCAAATTTGGATCATTCCTGAAAAAACAGGGATTGAGCCGCGTTATGAGCAAAAACGGTTCGATTCCAAAGATGGCAAGCAATTGGTGCTATCACCGGATGCGCGTGATGGCTCATTAAAAGTTTATCAGGATATGGAACTGTGGCGCTGGGCATTGCCAGCTAATAAAACACACACTCATGCGATCGCAGATAAACGTGTTGTCTGGATCCAAGTCGTTAAAGGGAATGTTGAAGTCAATGGCCAAAAAGCAACCACCAGCGATGGTTTAGCCATTTGGCAGGAAACAGAGCTCACCATCAAAGCGAGTGAAGATAGTGAAATTCTGTTGTTTGACTTACCCGCCGCAGAATAATCATTTTCACAACAAAAAGGCTCTACCTAGGTAGAGCCTTTTTCTATTTATTGACTCACAAAGCCAATTACTGTTTTGGCCCTGCTTTCACCAGTGCAGCACCTGCTGGAGTATCCGTGTACTTATCAAAGTTATTCACGAAACGTTCCGCTAAGTCTTTCGCTTTTTCATCCCACTGCGCTTTGTCTGCATAAGTATTACGTGGGTCTAGGATATTGGTATCCACACCCGGTAATGCTGTTGGGACTTCTAAATCGAATACCGGCAGTTTAATCATGTCTGCTTTTTCGATATCGCCACTTAAAATAGCATCGATAATGGCACGTGTATCTTTGATGGAAATACGTTTACCTGTACCATTCCAACCTGTATTCACTAAGTAAGCTTTCGCGCCTACTGCTTCCATACGCTTAACTAATACTTCAGCGTATTGTGTTGGGTGCAGTGATAAGAATGCAGCACCAAAACATGCAGAGAATGTCGGGGTCGGTTCCGTCACACCACGCTCTGTACCTGCTAGTTTCGCCGTGAAGCCCGACAAGAAGTGGTACTGCGTTTGCTCAGGCGTCAAACGAGAAACCGGCGGTAATACACCAAATGCATCTGCGGTTAAGAAGATAACTTTTGTTGCATGACCTGCTTTAGAAACAGGTTTTACAATGTTTTCAATGTGGTAGATTGGGTAAGAAACACGGGTGTTTTCAGTTTTCGAACCATCATTGAAATCGACTGAACCATCTGCCAATACTACGACGTTTTCTAATAACGCATCACGTTTGATAGCGCCATAGATATCTGGCTCAGCTTCTTTAGACAGGTTGATCGTTTTTGCGTAGCAACCGCCTTCAAAGTTGAATACGCCGTCATCATCCCAACCGTGTTCATCGTCACCAATTAACTTGCGTTTTGGGTCCGTAGAAAGTGTTGTTTTACCTGTTCCAGATAAGCCAAAGAAAATGGCTACATCGCCTTTTTCACCGACGTTAGCGGAACAGTGCATAGATGCAATGCCTTTTAATGGCAACAGGTAGTTCATCATAGAGAACATACCTTTCTTCATTTCGCCACCGTACCAAGAGCCACCGATCAGTTGCATGCGTTCTGTTAAGTTGAACGCAACAAAGTTTTCTGAATTCAAACCTTGTGCTTTCCAATTCGGGTTAGTACATTTCGCACCATTCATAACGATAAAGTCAGGTTCAAAACCGACTAACTCTTCATCTGATGGGCGAATGAACATGTTTTTAACGAAATGCGCCTGCCATGCAACTTCAGTGATAAAGCGTACTTTTAGACGCGTATCAGCGTTCGCACCACAGAATGCATCAACGATAAATAAACGTTTACCTGACAGTTGTTCCGTCACTAAATGTTTGAGATCCGCCCAAACTTCTTGTGACATAGGTTTGTTATCATTTTTACCTTTACCTTGGTCTGCCCACCAAACTGTATCGCGAGTCACATCATCACGTACAATATATTTATCTTTTGGGGAACGGCCAGTAAAGATACCTGTATCAACCGCAACAGCACCTAAAGTAGTTACTGTTCCGCGCTCATAACCTTCAAGTTCTGGCTTAGTTTCTTCCGTGAATAATAGCTCGTAACTTGGGTTATAAACCACTTCAGTTACATCATGAATACCGTACTTTTCAAGTTCCTTCAGGGTAATGCTTTTAGCGCTCATTATATTGCTCCTGGTAAACATAACTAATCTGCGGATGATCATAATTCTTTACGACTAATTAACAGCGATTGCTATCAAAGAATTGAAAATGTATAATTTTTTTTAATTCATAATGAGACTTAGAGCACGTAATAATGCTTTAAAATTATAAAAAAAAGGTGCAGAATTGCACCCTTGTCACATAATTAGGTTGCTAAATCGTATCAGTGAAGTTGCTGATTTAGCTCATTATTTAACCCTTGAAGATCAGATTCAATAAATACATAGTGTGAGCCACAAAATTCACATTCCATATCAATTTTTCCATCTTTGTGCAAAATCTCGATAACATCTTCCTTCGGCAAGGTGGCTAACGTACCTTCACAACGCTCCCTTGAACAAGTACAACGAAACTCGACAGATTGTGGGTCATATAGCGTGACATCTTCTTCATGATAAAGACGATGTAAAATCTCTTTCACATCTAATGTGCTCAGCTCTTGGCCTTTAATTGTGGCCGTCAGTTGCACTAAATGGTCAAAGAAATCATGGCTAGTTTCATTTGCTGCAGGCAAAACTTGCAACAGCATGCCACCTGCACTTGGTTTCCCATCCACTTCACCCACGCGGATGAATAAACGGGTTGGTAATTGCTCGGATTGGCGAAAATAGGCATCAATGCTTTCTTCGATAGAATCCCCTTCGATCGCCACAATCCCTTGATAACGTTCACCTTGATTCGGTGTAATGGTAATCACCATAAAACCGTTACCAACCATCTGTTTCAGGGTGCTACCTGCTACAACGGGACCATCTACACGGGCAACGCCACGCATCTGTTGTAAATTATTGCCGTTGATAACCGCCAAATTGACAGGACCATCGCCTTGGATTTGAACAGTAATATCGCCATCGAACTTCAACGTTGCCGTCAATAAACTGGTTGCAACAAGTAGCTCTCCTAGCAAACCTTTTACCGCAGTTGGGTAGTCATGGTTTTCTAAAATGTGTTCAAAGGTTTCATCCACACTAATCATTTCTCCGCGAACAGAATGTTGTTCAAATAAAAAACGGTGGAGTGAGTCTTGGTTTGCCATAATATCTCTCTATTGCTTTGACTGTTGCTCAGGCCGTCATTAAGACGACTCATGAGAATTTGTTTGTTTAAACTTTAACAGAGTACGCCGTTCTTTCTTATCTGGACGTCGCTCTGGATGTGGCATCGTCAGTGCGTTCATCTTACGCGCTTGTGCCATTTTCTCTCGTTGTTCAATACTTTCTACGGTTTCACAGTACAATAACTGTGCTTCCGGTGCACCTTTGCGCTGGCTGCTGATCTGCATGATTTCAACCGTACGTTCATCATTACCTTGTCGAAGTTTAACGATTCCATGCAGCTCAACAATTTTTCCAGGCTTAGTTCTTTGTCCATTGTAATGGACTTTACCGCCTTCAATCATTTCACGAGCGACTGCACGCGTTTTATAGAATCGCGCAGCCCACAGCCATTTATCAAGGCGAACAGGTTCTATAGTGGATTGATTCATGGGGCCTCCTCGACATAAGTCTGAATCAAACTAAGAAGAGGCTCCCTCGATTTTCGGGATGATACTATCGACGATAGGGAGGGGGATTAGCCTCAAAACACTTATCATAATATTCTGTGATATTACGCAAACGCTTCTTATTATTCAAAACACGTAGCACAATCAACGAACCATTTAACAGTGCACACACCAACAAAAACAGCATAAAAAGCGTACTACATATATACTGAGATACCACTTTTGCATTGGGTTCTTCATGCAACACAATCTGCAGTGTGCCATTGGCATCTACGGATAAATGAGTAATAACCCCTTCAATATTGAACGGTGTATTGATCAGAAGATTTGATAACCGTTGCAACTCTTGCCAGCGCTGTAGTGGCGATTGCTCATTAAAAGAAGTTCCCGGTATCGAATCAACTAAAGGCTTATTTTCATCACTAATTAATAAAACACCACCAGGGGGAGGGCTATTAATTTTACGCACTTCTCTGTCTATTTCTGTACTGATAAAATCATATATGGTGTCTTCCACGATGTTTTCCAAGGCCTCGGCACTACCTGCACGTAATAAAACATGAGCCCCTGTTAATTTTCCCGCAGCCGCTTTTTTTACTAAAGTAGGCCAATCCTCTGTACTTCCTAGATTTGTCAGTGCATTTTTTAATTTTAGGCAATTATCAGAATTATGACACAGCTGCTCTGTTCCCAAAATAATAGCTGAAAAATCAAAGATAATATTCATCCCTGATTTCATAATATCGCGCTGTAGTCTTGGGTTAACACCTACCGAATTTTTATCTGGATGCAACTGGCTTTTGACAGTATCAAGCAATGTTATTGAGCGCTCAACAACTTCTGATTGGGGTTCGGTCAGTAAACTAACATCATTCCAATAAATACCTGAGCAATCAAACGGCACAAATTGCGCTTGGTTTTCTTTATTCAAATTTGGAGGGCGGTAACACATCCCTTTACCTTGGGCAACTAAGGTATCCCCAATTTTTATCTGCCGAGAAACGAGATCATTAGGGTCATCAACCTTAATTTTCTCTGTGCCACCTAGCCAAGCAAAACCAAGTTTTATCGGTAACCCCATCGGTTGATAGGCAAATATCAGCATCATCGTTAATAATGCCCCAACTAACATCAACACATTCTTTTTGAACCGTTTGTATGGATAATAATGTTCTTCTTCATGCAAAGAAAGGTATTTGCCGTGTCTAACCACCTCACCTGTCGTATAAAAATCAATATTAACAGCTTGGTTTTCTTCGTATTTTAAATAATTTGCCCAATGGCTGGGATAGTGCAAGTCAATACCTGCAATAGACGTATTCGTGGAATATTTTTTATCAAGCTCGCCATAAAGTTCCCAGCGCTTTGGTTGACCGCGAATACATTGAATATCTTGATATTTTCGAGGAAACATCCTAGAACGAAAGAGAATAAGTAACCCAACAATAAACGTAATCATGGTAATCACTAACCCCGATTCCTGTAATAACGGAATTGAAACGAGGGTTAAATAACCAAATAAAAAACTCAAGCAAATAGTTGCAGCGCCAAGCCAACCTGTAGAATGGTGTAACCGATACTCTTCAATCGTCTCTTTACGAACTTTCAATCGCTCAATACTATGTTCACCGCGTTCTTGAATTGCTGCATCAGACCATGTTGAGTCACTGGGTACACTGGTTTGCCATTCACCGCTGAAATCCTTCAATGAGTGGCTGTTCATTGAAATGATCAAGGGTAAATGGTCTGTTTCTACAATCTCCATGACATTTTGGCGTTGTAAGAAAGGTTCAAGCTGCGAAGGGAGCTGAACCTCAATAGTATCGATAAAATAGCGCCAGCTATTCCCTTGCTCTTGGCGTAAGTTAAAACGCGTTAATGAATGACAAACCGTGGCAATGATTGAATTTTTTTTGATCTGCCATGGATGCTGAGACGTATTTATTGAGATAGCAGAGCAATAATTTAAATACTGAGAGAGGGTTTGGTAATCTGAATCAATCATTTTTCTAAATGATGGTGACGCGACAGAAGGTATTTGATAGACGCCAGAACGCCGCCCCCGCCTAAAAAATAGGAAGGAAGCCATTATAGTTAGGCTAATAACAATTATAGCCGTTATAATGACATGGTTCAGCATTGTTTCCCCAATGAAAAATGAATAAGAAAAGCATATCAGCCCTCACACTTCCTAAAAATAAGCCGATTCCTATTCTATTTGTAGTTTTTATTTTAAATTACAACATCTTGTAAAAAATGTTTTATTTGTTTACCCATATTATTTGTTTGAGCCAATTATACTAACAGCATTTTATCTACTCGATAATATCTATCATTTTATTTTGATATAGGTCATAGTTGTATGATGATTTCAAAATACAGACCGGGCTAGATAAACTGTGTCCTGTAAATCAATGAAATAGGCTTTTAGCAATAGATTTTACTCATCCTGTTCGGAAATCGTTATGACAGAGTTAAAAAAACCTAAAATCTTGAATATTCAAGATGTTGCTCAATCAAAATTATTCAGCATTCAATCAGTTGACCTCGAATTTAGCAATGGTGAAAAACGAGTCTATGAAAGAATGCGGCCCGCAAAACGCGAAGCAGTTCTTATCGTTCCTATCATGGGTGATGACCTCATTCTCATTCGCGAATACGCTGTCGGGATTGAAAGCTATGAATTAGGCTTTCCCAAAGGTGCTATCGACCCCGGTGAGATCGCCATTGAAGCAGCCCAGCGTGAACTCAAAGAAGAAATTGGTTATGGCGCTAATCATATTATTCAGCTTGCCAAACTGACAATGTCACCCTCATACTTTTCGAGTAAAATGAATATTCTTCTCGCTCAAGATTTATACAGCGAAAAACTCGAAGGAGATGAACCGGAGCCTCTACAACAAGAACGATGGCCAATATCACGAATGATGGAATTACTCGAACACCCAGATTTCAACGAAGCTCGGAATATTAGCGCACTTTTCTATCTAGAACGTTACTTAAAAAGTATTAAGTAAAAATACGTTTTATTGTATCAGCGGAATGTTATTTCCATAACCCATCATGAATGTGGCTATGTAACCCACTGATATATTAGTTTTCTCTATAGAAAACACCCCATGTTTAAAATCAACAACGGGGTGCTAATTGTGAGAATTTAGCCAACAATTACGTTAAAATAACTCTTGGCTCCCCCCTCCTTCCGTAGAAATTGTCGTACCAACCTCTTGTACTGCATGTTCTTTCGGTTCCGTTCCTTCAATAAAATACTCACGGCGGGAAGAACCTAATTGGCCTGTTCGGCTATCAATAGATACAGAAATAACCCCTTTAGGCGGCTTCATTGTTTTGACAGGTACCCCGGCCAAAATTGACTTCATAAAGTCATTCCACATTGGCTGTGCGCTTTTGGCGCCAGCTTCACCGCGGCCTAATGTTCGCCTATTATCATCAAAACCTATCCATGCAGATGCAACAACATCTGGACCATAACCAGAAAACCACGCATCTTTCGAGCTATTCGTTGTTCCTGTTTTCCCACCAATATCACGTCGACCACCTAAGTCTCTCGCTGCACGCCAACCGGTACCAGACCAACCAGGCTCGCCATAGATATTGGTCATCATCGCATCCCTAATTAAGAATGCGAGTGGGGTATTAATCACATGAGGTGCATATTTATCAGCGGAGTTCCCATCTAAGTCAGCTGCCGTTGTTAGCGCCATTGTTGGCTCTTGTATCACCGAATTATCGCCCGATTGTGTCACTTCCTCGGTAGACTCATCATCAATACCTTTACTCGCAATAGTGCGTTCGGTATCCCCATAAATTACCGGAATATCCGTGCAATCAGGGCATGCTATTTTGGGATTGGCTTCGAAAATAACCTCATCATTATGATTTTCGATCTTCGAAATGTAGTATGGATCAATCAAATACCCGCCATTGGCCATGACGGCATACCCACGAACCATTTGCATTGGTGTAAATGACGGCGCACCTAACGCTAACGCCTCAGTACGGTTAATATTTTCCGCTGGAAAACCAAAGCGAGTCAGATAATCAGCCGCATAATCCACCCCCATGGCTCTCATCGCACGAACCATCACAACGTTTTTTGATTGGCCTAAACCTTGACGTAACCGTATAGGGCCATCATATCGAGGTGGGGAGTTTTTAGGGCGCCAATCAGAGCCCGCGCCTGCATCCCAACGGCTAATCGGCACATCATTCAGTAGTGATGACAATGTTAGGCCTTTATCCATTGCCGCTGTATATAGGAAAGGTTTAATATTCGAACCTACTTGGCGTAATGATTGGGTGACTCGGTTAAATTCACTCATATTGAAGTCAAACCCACCAACTAGCGCAATAATCGCCCCATCATTTGGATTTAAAGCAACAAATGCCGCATTCGCATCAGGTATTTGCCCTAACCACCAATTATCTTTAACTTTTCGAACCCAAATTTGCTCACCCACTTGCATGACTGCATTTACAGCTCTTGGCGCAGCACCTTGTTGGGTATCTGAAATAAATTTACGCGCCCAACGCACACCGGTCATTGTAATAGGAATTTGCGAACCATCAGCTAACGTCACTTGCGCTTCTGAAGCAGTCGCAGATGTCACAACTGCAGGCATTAAAGGCCCATAAACCGGCATTTTTTTCAATTTTTCGACAATCTGCTCTGCTGTCCAAGCCGTTTCATTCTGTTTCCATAAAACCTCAGCAGGGCCACGATAACCATGACGCGTATCGTAGTCGATCAAATTATTACGAACTGCCGTTGTGGCAGCTTCTTGATCTTTACGGATCACCGTAGTGTAGACTTTATATCCATCGGTATACGCATCTTCGCCATATTTATCAAATAAGGTTTGGCGCGCCATTTCGGCTAAATACGGCGCAGAAAAATCAATTTTCGGCGCATGATACGAAGCCACTATTTTTTCATTTTTTGCTTGTTCATACTGGTCTTGAGTAATGTATTTTTCCTCAAACATACGAGAAAGAACCACATTACGACGGCTGACCGCACGGTCATATGAATACAACGGGTTAAATGTAGAAGGAGCTTTTGGTAAACCCGCAATCATTGCAATTTCACTGAGGGTCAATTCATCCACTGTCTTACCAAAATAAACGTATGCAGCTGCCCCGACACCATAAGCACGGTTACCTAAATAAATTTTATTCAGGTACAGCTCCATAATTTCATCTTTAGTAAAAAGCTGCTCAATACGAATAGCCAAAAATGCCTCTTTAGCTTTACGCATCAAGGTTTTTTCAGGACTTAAATAAAAGTTTCTCGCGAGCTGCTGGGTGATCGTACTGGCCCCCTGGGAAGCGTGACCGGATGATGCCATGACGGTAACTGCACGGAAAATACCAATGGGGTCAATTCCATGGTGGTCATAAAAACGGCTATCTTCAGTAGCGATAAACGCTTTTATCATTAAAGGAGGAATTTCTGCCAGCGGTAAAGGAATACGACGTTTTTCCCCATATTGGGCAATCAATTCGTTATCTGCGCTGTATACCTGCATTGGAATTTGCAGACGAATGTCTTTCATTGTTGCTACATCAGGTAGCTCACCTTCAACATATTTATACATGCCATAAATCGAGGCGGTTCCCAAAAAAATGCAACAAAAAACAAGAATAAAAAAATATTTTACGAACTTCACCGGAAAATTCCCATGCTCGACTAACAAGAGGGTTTAGATATCACTAACACACAGTATAAAGCTTATACAGCACAATAGAAAACGTAATTTATTTGTTAATGATAAGGAAATTAATTATGTATACATCAAAGTGGAACATTGGAATCGACCTATATCAAGATAAAATACAGCTAGTCGCTGCAAAGCGGCGCAGACAATACTGGCACTTATGTGAATGTTGGCAACAACAATTACCATTCGAGCTGACGGATAGTTCGAGCCATGAACAGTATAAAATTTTACTGAATATTTTATTACAATGGCGTCAGAAATTACCTAAAAAGTGTTCTGTTTCCTTCGCATTACCTGCTGTTCGCACAATAAAACAACAAATTTCATTACCGAGTGAAATTAATTTGCCACAACCAGAACTCGGTTGGTATTTACAATCTCAAGCTGAAAAACGTTTTGCAATGCACGCCCAAGAGCTAGTTATCGACTATCGCGTCATCAAGCAACAAGTTTATTTTAATGGGGCTCGCCAGTCAGATATTACTTTTTGGCAAAACCTACTTACTGAAAGTGGGTTCAACCTGCTAGCTATTGATGTCGCCCCCATCGCTTTACGCTATGTGGCAAGAAATGCGGGTTTACCCGATGAATGCTGGGTTGTTCATTACCGACAAGGTGAATGGCTTTGGTCTGGGCCAATTAGCCAGCCAGCGAATTACAACCATTTGCAAGACACTGACATCCCAACAATTTCCCATTTACTGCCTTTTCTTGATCAAGAAAATACCGCACCCACTTCGCCTATCTACCTCATTACAGACCATCAACATACTCATCGTACTGCTGAGGTAGCTCATCTCTGGGAATTACGCCAAGCGTTTCAACAACATAATATTAAGTTACCCCAATTGCTGGGAGACTTTGTAATTGCAGCTGGTCTTGCTTTACGTCATGGGGATATCTAACTGATGGAACTATACCAAGTTAATTTTCTCCCTTGGCGCCAACAGCAAATAAAAAAGAAGATCCGAGCGTTTTTACTCTTTTGTTCTGTGATTTGCTGCTCGGTGATTACAACATGTATATTTTTATTTGTTTTTCAACAAATTGAGATAAACGAACTAAAAAACAGAAAGCAGAATAATCAACTGCAATACGAACAGATACGACAATTAACATTGCAAATCACAGATCAACAAACACAAATTAATCATTTAATGAGCCAAAAAAGAAAGGTAGATAACATCATGGTAAATAACCAATTTTTACTTGGCCTCTTACAAAATCTTTCAACAATAACGCCCCCCAAAAGCTGGCTAACAAATCTACAGTTAATGGATAACAAAATAGAAATCAAAGCTAACAGCTATGATTTTCAAGATATCAATTCGCTCGGCTTACAACTTAAAAATCACCCTGGTTTGAGTGACATTCAATTAAAAAAAATTAGCCGGGTGAATCAATTAAACCGTTTACACCTAACGGCCAAATATCAAGGAGAGCCCAATGAGTGAATCAACACATTCTTTTTGGTATCGCCCATTTTGGCAACAGACTCTACCTCTTTGGTTCTTAATTGCACTTTGTCTCACAACGGGATATTTTTTACACTGGAAGGAAAATCAAAACCAAATTATGGAATTAGCCACTGAAAACCTGAATTTAATTGAAGCTATCACAAAAGAAACCAAAATTATCCACCACTCACCCTCATTGCAACAGCTCGAAAAACAGACTCAATTATTAAAACAATCCGTTAATATTAAAGACGCGCCTCTTGAATCTCTTACACAGTTAAATACCTTACTTTCACATTCATCTGTCACACTTAACCAATTACAACCAACTGATATCAATACCTATTTCATGGAGTTCCAAGGCAATTTCATTCCTATTTATCACGTTATAGAACAGCTTCTTACCCTTCCTCAAACCCAAAAATGGCATTTTCATGATATAAAAATATATCTAAAACAAGGGATTATCGTAACTGCCATCTCATTTTCATTATTCAACGACTCTCTCGCTATCAAGGATGATAACCACAATGAATAGTTCGTTAATTAAAATTCCCATGGTGATTATTATGGGGCTCTTCTTTCTATCTTCATTTTTAGTCTCTGCCGAAGAGATCCGAGATCCTTTTGCACCGCTAGCACCACCTCTAGCAACAGAAAATCACCTTGGCTCAGAAGCCGTAATCACACCGATAGCGCCAAATAAAACGTCAATAACCGAAAAAATATTTAAATTAATCTCAATCAATGCCGAAGAAGTTCGTCATCTATTAGAACGTTCAGGGACGTCGTTATTATCAAAAAATGCATCTATCCATCACGATGTCACGACAAACAGCCTCATTATTAAAGATAGCCCAGAGCGATTAGCACTAATTGATGAATGGATAAAACATAAAGATAAGCCAAATAAACAAGTACAAATCACCGCACATATCATTAGTAGCAGCCGAACTGCATTACAAGAATTGGGGTTAGAGTGGGGAATGATGGCAGGAGGAAACATGAGTGCCAATCATTTACATCGCTACAACCGTTATTCTTCAACATCAGGGCAATTTTCCTTCAATGTGCTTAGCCTTAGTGATGGGTTACTTGAAATGAAACTAAAAGCATTAGAAAAAGAGAATCTGCTTTCTATTATTGCAAGCCCCCGCTTAGTTGCTTCACATCAACAAGCTGCAAGTATTCAGCAAGGTACAGAGATCCCCTATGTCACCAGCAGTGAAAAAAAAACACACGTACAATTTAAAGACGCTGTACTGGGGATGGAGGTCACCCCCGCTATTGCACGCGATGAAAAAATTGAGTTAATCCTTAAAATTAGCCATAACTCGCCTGATACTGCACTTACGAGCAGTCAACATCATCACTTGGCCATCAATAAGCAAGAAATCGCAACGACCGTCACCATTAAAAATAACGAAACCCTTATTCTTGGGGGAATTTTTCAGCAAAAACAAGAAAAAACAGAGATGGGGTTGCCTTTTTTATCCCACATCCCTTTCCTAGGAGCATTATTTACAAATACAGCAGAGCATACAGATAAGCGTGTCCTTATTGTTTTTGTAACACCAAAACTTATCAATATTTAATATTGAAGAAATAACACATATACTTCAAGTAGTTGAATACGCAATAAGTCAAAGATGACAAAAAAAAATATTTTTTATGCTATAAACCTACCGGATAAATTTGACGCTGGCGTCGTTTTAGCATACAAGGTTATCCATTGAGTGTTCTAACTATCCGTAGATTAAAGAACAAGCTGTCAGTCGCTTATAAAACAGCCACAATTAATGTTGCTCTACACTTAGCAGAAATAGCTTGATAATATCAATAGCTAAAAACTGTTAAAAACCATGATATACAATGCATTAGACAACATAGACGGCTCAAATATCGAAACCTGTAATTTGAAATATGGCACTTTGCATGCTTAGTGCCATATTTATATAGTTGCAATTCAGGTTGATGTATTGAGATAATTTTCTTATCTGATCTCACATCATCACTTATGAGGTTTCAGTTTAGGTCCCGCCGCTAATCTGATTGGCGGGGCGGGTAATCATTAACGAATAATCGTAGTAATACCAAAAAACATGGCAGAGAAACGCAATATCTTTCTGGTTGGACCAATGGGTGCTGGAAAAAGTACTATTGGCCGTCAGTTGGCTCAACAGCTTAATATGGAGTTTTTCGACTCTGATCACGAGATAGAAAAACGCACTGGCGCGGATGTAGGCTGGGTATTCGACCTTGAAGGCGAAGAAGGCTTTCGCGATCGCGAAGAAAAAATCATCAATGAGCTTACAGAGAAACAAGGCATTGTATTAGCAACTGGCGGTGGCTCTGTTAAGTCCAAAGAGACCCGTAACCGCTTATCCGCTCGCGGTGTCGTTGTTTATCTTGAGACCACAATTGAGAAACAACTATCTCGTACACAACGTGACAAAAAGCGTCCGCTGCTACAAGTTGACGAACCCGCACGTGAAGTACTTGAGAAACTGGCTGACGAACGTAATCCTATGTATGAAGAAATTGCTGATATTACTATTCATACTGATGAGCAAAGTGCAAAAGTTGTTGCCAGCCAAATCATTGAACTATTAGAAAAAAACTAATTATTCAAGGTGTTATTTTCAAAAATGAACTCAAGGTGGTAAAGCAAGATGGAAAAAGTCACCGTCACTCTAGGCGAACGTAGTTATCCAATCAATATCGCACCCGGCTTATATCAGCAAACAGGGGCGTTTTGGCCATTAACTGCGGGCCAACGAGCAATGGTTGTGACAAATGAAACTCTTGCCCCTATTTATCTCGATAAGATAAAGAATGCCCTTGAATCTTCAGGCGTAAAAGTTGATACCATCATTTTACCCGATGGTGAACAATACAAATCATTATTCATTATGAATGATGTATTTACCGCATTACTTGAAAAACACCATAACCGTGACACCACCCTCATCGCTCTTGGTGGGGGCGTCATTGGCGACCTAACAGGCTTTGCAGCAGCAAGCTATCAGCGTGGCGTGCGTTTTATTCAGGTCCCGACAACCTTATTATCTCAAGTGGATTCTTCTGTCGGTGGTAAAACCGCCGTCAATCACCCACTAGGGAAAAATATGATCGGCGCATTTTATCAACCAGCTTCTGTTGTGGTTGATCTCAACTGCTTGAAAACACTTCCACCAAGAGAACTCGCCTCAGGTTTAGCCGAAGTTATTAAATACGGCATTATCCTCGATAGTGCGTTTTTTAGCTGGCTAGAAGAGAATATCGATGCGCTCGCCTCTCTTGATGACCAAGCAATGGCCTACTGCATTCGCCGTTGTTGTGAACTAAAAGCACAAGTTGTTGCTGCGGATGAAAAAGAAACTAGTGGGTTACGTGCACTATTGAACTTAGGTCATACCTTTGGTCATGCTATCGAGGCACATATGGGTTATGGCGTCTGGTTACATGGTGAAGCTGTAGCCGCTGGTATGGTAATGGCAGCAAAAACAGCAGAATTACTTGGTCAATTTACTCCTGAACAAACTCAGCGAGTGGTCACACTTTTAAAACGAGCATCACTTCCCGTCAAAGGCCCTTCACAAATGAAGCCCGATGATTATCTCCCACATATGATGCGGGATAAAAAAGTGATAGGCGGAAAACTGCATTTAATTTTGCCTACCACTATTGGCCATTCGGAAATGCGTTCAGATGTTGATACGCAAACTGTTATTGCGGCAATCTCATCCTGTATGCCATAAAACGAAAAAAAAGCCGAATTTTCACTGGCATTTTAAAATGTTACTGGTAGATGTTCGCTAAAGTCGTTAAATTATACGGTATGCCTACACCTATAAACGAAATTCTAAAAAGCATATTATCAATACCACTTTGGCTAGCATGGTGTTACGAAAGAATATATGCTTTAAAAATAAGCAGCAATGTCCTGCTTGGTCGTTAAGAGGTTGTACTGATAAGAGACATTTTATCTCTACTATAGGCAAATTTTATTCGGGAGAGGAAAATGGACGAATTTAAACCAGATAACCAGCCTCAAGGTCAAAATGACCTTAGGCCAGATACATCAGATAGACCGACAGGGCGTTCACGCCAATCATCTGCTGCAAAACCTAAAATTGCACTCTCACGCCAACACATCATGATTGGTGTGGGTGTCTTAGTTTTATTGCTGCTCATTATTGCTATCAGTTCAGCGCTGAAAGCTCCTACAGAGCATGAAAAGCAACAAACAACGGGTGCCAATAATTCACAGAATATCGACTTATCGGGTTCCTCATCGTTGACTAACTCACAAAGTCAAACGCTATCAGGGCAACCACAAGAAATCACGGGTTCACAAATTGCGCCGACGCCAACCCAAGGCGAATCTCAAACTCAACCAAATGGTCTGGGAGAGCGAATCGAAATACCTGGCGATGTGGTTGATGCCTTAAATCAAGGCCAAGTTTCGGTGCCAGGCACTAGCCAGCCACAAAATACGACACCGTTAACGCCACCAACAGTGAAACCGGTCGAACAACAACCTGCCGTTAAACCAGTGGCGCCAGAAAAAACACCTGTAAAACCCGTTGAGCCAAAACACCCTGTGCAAACTAAACAGCCAGCGAAATCGACATCAACGGCGAGTAGCCAAGGTAGTAATATCATGTCTGCGCCAGCGGGTAGCTACACATTGCAGCTTAGCAGCGCAAGCCGCTCTGATACACTGGAAGCTTTTGCAAAAGAAAACAAACTGACCAATTACAAAGTCTATAAAACGATACGTAACGGGCAAACCTGGTATGTTCTTATTCACGGAAATTATAGTTCAGTAACCGCCGCAAAAAATGCAATAGGAACCTTACCTGCTGCAGTGCAAGCGAAAAAACCGTGGGTTAGAAATATGAAACAAGTCAAACAGGATCAAAAATAACAACGTTTTTCCCCGGGCGCATTATGTTGTCCTGACAGAGTACAATTTATTACTCTAAACGATTGTAATAATAAAGACGGCATGAAAAAAAAACGCGCTTTTTTAAAATGGGCTGGGGGTAAATACCCCCTTGTGGAAGAAATCAAAAAACATCTTCCACAAGGTGATTGCTTAATTGAGCCTTTTGTTGGTGCTGGGTCAGTGTTTTTAAACACCAGTTATGATTCCTACATACTGGCAGATATCAACAGTGACCTCATCAACCTCTACAATACAGTTAAAGACCGCGCTGATGCTTTTATCGAAGAAGCCCAGCAAATCTTCACACCTGAATATAATACTTCCGAACAATATTATTTAATGCGTGAAGCCTTTAACCAATCGACCGATACTGAGAAACGCAGTGTCCTTTTCTTATACTTAAACCGCCACTGTTATAATGGGCTATGCCGCTATAATTCTCGTGGTGAATTCAACGTTCCTTTCGGCCGCTATAAAAAGCCCTATTTCCCGAAAGAAGAATTACTGTGGTTTGCTGAAAAATCACAAAATGCGACATTTATAACTCAGCATTATGGTGATACGTTGCTCAATGCAAAAGAGGGAGCGGTTGTCTACTGTGACCCTCCCTATGCGCCTTTATCAGATACCGCCAATTTTACGGCATATCACACGAATTCCTTTAATTCGCTTGAACAACAAAACTTAGCTATTTTGGCGCAAAAGTTATCAACAGAAAGCAAAATCCCGGTACTGATCTCAAATCATGATACCCCGATGACAAGAGAGTGGTATTATCAGGCTCAATTACATATTGTAAAAGTACGTCGCACCATTAGTAGAAATATATTAAACCGGGCAAAAGTCAATGAGTTACTGGCGTTATATCCGGGTATACCTAATAGCCTTTCTCCTAGAAAAACGGATAAGAAAAAAATGCAGCGCTCTGTACCTAGTGCTGAATGGCTCTCAGATAACGATTAATAATCGGAGACAATTATGAAAAACTTTCTCATTGCCCCATCTATTTTATCTGCTGACTTTGCCCGTTTAGGCGAAGATACTGCCAACGTTCTGGCTGCTGGTGCCGATATCGTGCATTTTGACGTTATGGACAACCATTACGTGCCCAACTTGACGTTTGGCGCGCCTATCTGTAAAGCACTGCGAGACTATGGAATTACTGCTCCTATCGATGTTCATTTAATGGTCAAACCGGTTGATAGGATCATTCCAGACTTCGCTAAAGCAGGGGCAACGCATATCAGTTTCCACCCTGAGGCCAGTGAGCATGTTGATCGTTCATTACAGTTAATTCGCGAGAATGGTTGTACCGCAGGGCTAGTCTTTAACCCAGCAACCCCGCTGAGCTACCTTGATTATGTCATGGATAAAGTTGACATGATCCTACTAATGTCCGTCAATCCAGGCTTTGGTGGCCAATCCTTTATCCCACAAACCCTCAATAAGTTGCGCCAAGTCCGTAAACTCATTGATGAAAGTGGTTATGATATCCGTTTGGAAGTCGATGGCGGGGTTAAAGTTAATAATATTGCAGAAATTGCAGCAGCAGGCGCCGATACTTTTGTTGCAGGTTCCGCAATCTTCGATCAACCAGACTATAAAACCGTCATTGATGCAATGCGTAGCGAATTACAAAAGGTATCTCAATGACTGACATGGTATTAGAGAATATCAAAGCAATAGCTTTCGATTTAGACGGCACTCTTGTAGACAGCGCCGGTGGCTTAGCTGAAGCCATCGACAATATGCTAACAGAACTTGGCTTTTCACCCGCAGGTAAAGAGCGAGTCTCAATTTGGGTTGGTAATGGCGTGGATGTTTTAGTTGAACGCGCGCTTTCTTGGGCTGGCGCCCAAATAACCCCCGAGTTACAAAAAGCAGCGCGAGCCAGCTTCGATAAATTCTATGCCGTTTCTGTCACAACTGGCAGCGAACTATTCCCTGAAGTGAAAGAAACCTTAGAGCAACTAGCAAAACATGGCCTCCCTATGGGGATTGTTACTAATAAAGCGACGCCATTTATTGCACCGCTATTAAAGAAATTAGGTATTGAACACTACTTTTCTCTTGTGTTGGGTAGCGATGATGTTAAAGCGTTAAAACCGCATCCTGCCCCTCTTTACTTAACGATGGGAACATTCGGTTTACGTAAAGAAGAATTGCTTTTTGTCGGTGATTCTCGTAATGATATTATTGCAGCGAAAAGCGCTGAATGCCCGTGTGTCGGTCTGACCTACGGTTATAACTATGGTGAATCTATTGCACTAAGTGAACCGAACTGTGTATTAACACATTTTTCTGATTTATTACCTACAATCGGGTTATCTGAAATAAAATAAGCAAGGACATAACTAAATGAGCACTCCCACTGAAAATTTAAAGCAACCCCAAAAACCAATCGTATTCAGCGGCGCACAGCCTTCCGGTGAATTAACCATCGGTAACTATATGGGTGCATTACGTCAGTGGGTACAAATGCAAGATGACTACGATTGCATTTACTGTATCGTTGACCAGCACGCCATCACCGTTCGCCAAGACCCTGTTGAATTGCGTAAAAGAACCCTCGATACACTCGCGCTCTATTTAGCCTGTGGCATTGACCCGAAAAAAAGTACCATTTTTGTACAGTCACATGTGCCACAACATGCCCAATTGAGCTGGGCGCTTAACTGCTACACCTATTTCGGTGAATTGAGCCGTATGACTCAATTTAAAGATAAATCAGCGCGCCATGCAGAAAATATCAATGCGGGACTCTTTGATTACCCAGTATTAATGGCTGCGGATATTTTAATTTATCAAACAAATCAAGTGCCTGTAGGTATTGACCAGAAACAGCATCTTGAATTGAGCCGTGATATTGCCCAACGCTTCAATGCCATTTACGGTGATATTTTCACTGTCCCCGATCCATTCATTCCGACTGGTGGTGGTGCTCGTGTTATGGCATTACAAGATCCGACCAAGAAAATGTCTAAATCCGATGATAACCGTAACAACGTTATCGCTTTATTAGAAGACCCGAAATCTGTCGTAAAAAAAATCAAACGCGCAATGACTGACTCCGAAGAGCCACCGCGTATTCGTTATGATTTAGAAAATAAGCCGGGTGTTTCTAATTTATTAGATATTATGTCGGGCGTGACGGGTAAGAAAATCGCAGAACTTGAAGCTGAATTTGAAGGACAAATGTACGGTCATCTTAAAGGTGCTGTGGCTGAAGCCGTTTCCGGTATGTTGACCACACTGCAAACTCGTTACCATGAATTCCGTAATGATGAAGCGTTGCTCAACCAAATTATGGATGAAGGCGCAACAAAAGCAGCTGCACGTGCACAAGAAACCCTAGATAAAGTTTACGAAGCTATTGGTTTTGTTAAGCGCCCTCAGCGCTAACCAAATAAAAAGCGCTTACTCATCAATGGGTGAGCGCTTCCATTAATACATAGTCAATTTTTTTCACAAACTCCTTCTGGTTTTCTATCTGGAGTCCAGATACCTTTATCTATTAAATACCTTATCCGTTGATTTTAAATTATTTAATTAACAATAAGGTCATTCCATGTTATTCAAAAACAAACATGCTATTGTTCAAGGTGGCTCACGTGGTATTGGTGCGGCTATTGTAAAAAAACTCGCCAAAGACGGTGCGAATGTTACTTTCACCTATGCCTCATCAGATGAAAATGCAAAATCATTGATAACTGAAACCGCCCAATTTTCCGGGAAAGTCATGGCTATCAAAGCCAACAGTGCTAATGAACATGAAATTACAGCGGCAATCAAACAATCATTTGATAAGTTTGGCTCTATTGATATTTTAATTAACAGTATTGGTATTCTTGAATTTGGTTCAGTAGAAACCCTCTCTCTAGAGTCATTTGATCGTTCCTATTCCCTAAATGTACGCAGCTTATTTATTGCCAGCCAATCCGCATTAGCGGTTATGAATGATAATGGGCGAATAATTCACATTGGCAGTGTCAACTCAGAGCGAGTACCATTTGAAGGCGGAGCCGCCTATGCGATGAGTAAATCAGCCATCATTGGCTTAACAAAAGGCATGGCTAGAGATGTCGCTTCAAGAGGGATAACGGTCAATAACGTTCAGCCAGGCCCCGTAAATACAGACATGAATCCAGAACAAGGCGAGTTTGCAGAGAGTCTGAAACAAATAATGGCCTTAAAACGCTATGCTAGTGCTGATGAAATTGCTGATTTTGTCTTGTACTTAGCTAGCCCTGCTGCTGCTTATATCACGGGAGCAAGTTTAAATATTGATGGTGGATTCACCGCTTAATCTTGGTTTTTACTTATAACAAAAAAAACGGGAAATTTTTCCCGTTTTTCATTAACCAATGAGTATAACTTTCATTATTGAAAATCTTTGTCGGTATATAACTGAGTTGCTTTTACACTTTCAATATTTTTCGCGCCACCTAACATCATATTGATAGATAGCTCTTTATTTAATTGCTGGATGACAGAATTAACCCCTTCCGCACCACCACGGATGTAGCCAAAAGCGCCTTTTTCCATATTTTTCGCCACTTGGCTTTCTAGCTCATCCAAGTTGACGATTTTAATCGGGCCTTCTTTATCGCTCGCTTTATATTCCGCAGCTTGAGCCGACCCTAATGTTAAAGCAACAGCTAGTAGTGTTGATGTCACAACGGTATTTTTTTGAAATTCAACATGATTAATCCTTTCTTACTTGTACTTATTACCATAAATTACTGTTTAATGGCTTCTGCTTGGATCTTGATAGTGACATTTTGAGTCATACCCTCTTTCACTAAGAAATCGACCCCCCACTGTGTACGGTCAATCGTTGCTTCAAAATCACCACCACAAACGTCCGCTTTAAAAATTGGGCTAAAGTAACAACCGAACTTCGTTGTTTTTAATTGAATAGGGTGTGATTCGCCTTTCATTGTCAGTACGCCGTCAATAGAAACCGGCTTGTTATTAACGAAATTCCATTTAGACGACTTAAATTCAATCGTTGGGTACTTGGCAACATCTAACATATCTGCACTTTTGATATGGTTGTCGAATACAGGTAAACCGGTATTTAATGTCTCCGCAGGGATGATAACGTTCACGCTACCCGTTTGTTTTTCCGCGGAATACGTCATATCGCCAGTAATATTATGAAATCCACCGCTATTGGTTGAAGTATTAAAGTGGTCAATATAAAACACCGCTTTCGTATGCGTTGGGTCTAATTTATAGTCAGCCGCCTGAGCGGTTCCAAAAACAAATAAAGAGGCCAATAAAGGTAAAGCTAACTTTTTCATGTACGTTCCTTAAACTTTAAGTACAAATAAACTGCCCTTATTCGTGATAAAGGCAGCCTTATTTCATTTCGTGAGTTAAATATCGTAAGTATTTCTTTAATTAGCGCTCTGAATCTAATTGTTCATTATTTTTCAGAACTTCTTGTGCTTTGCTGTAGCTTTCAATTAATAATTGATAAGCAGGGAAAATTTGCGTGTAAGCCATTGCCCACTCAGCGGCATCTTCGCGGTTCCAAGTCCCTTGTAGTTCTGAAGCAACCGCAGCAGTATCCATTGGTACTACACCCGCTTGAACAACTCGAGCCAAGGTAATTTCTTGCGCCATTTTGCTGTAAGTCCCTGATGCATCAATCACCACAAATACTTGATAACCATCCATTACGGCACTAATCGCAGGGAAAGCCATACAAACACTGGTAATGGTTCCAGCGATAATTAATTGCTTTTTACCTGTTGCTTTCACGGCAGCCACAAACTCTGGGTTATCCCACGCGTTAATTTCACCACGTCGTGCAATATATTGTGCATGTGGTGCATTTTGATGAATTTCTGGGATCAACGGACCATTTGGGCCTTGAGGTACAGAAGCCGTTGTTATTACGGGGATTTTTGCAAGAGATGCCATTTTAGCCAGAACAGCGGCGCGAGCACGCAGTTCCGTCATTGGCATATCACCTACGGTTTGAAATAAACCACTTTGGTGATCGATTAATAACATCACCGCATCTTCTGGGTTAATAGCAGGACGTTGACCATTAAAATTAGCTGGGCTACTCATGATGAAACCTCTCAATCGATAAAACATGAAATTTTTTGATTTAAAAATAGAACGATAGTCGCTCCATTTTTCTGTTATTTAGATTAATTCATCGATTTAAGGCTGAGTAGTCCAGTTTTTGATAAACACTGTCCTATAAATAGAATTATCAGAGCTTATTCTATTGTTCTATTACTGCAACAATGAAACCTATTTTTGCCACTACCCCCTCATTATTAGCTCCTTTATTATTCAGCCATCAAAACAATTTTGGAGTAAACCCATGAAAAAAATTATTGGTATCTATCAATCTCCTCGCAGCCATTGGGTAGGAGACGGCTTTCCTGTCCGTTCAATGTTTAGCTATAACGATCATGGGAAATACCTTAATCCGTTTCTTTTACTCGACAGAGCGGGGCCTTTTGATTTCCCAAGCTCAAACTCAGCTAACAGAGGCGTTGGTGAGCACCCACACCGTGGGTTTGAAACAGTCACAATAGTGTATGATGGCGAAGTCGCTCACCATGACTCTACGGGTGAAGGCGGTGTGATAGGCCCAGGCGATGTTCAGTGGATGACTGCGGCATCCGGTATTTTGCATCAAGAATATCAATCTGACGCCTTCATGAAAAATGGTGGTACCCTTGATATGGTGCAACTGTGGGTTAATTTACCTGCAAAAGACAAATCAGCGACCCCTGGCTACCAGCTGTTAGAAAGCCAAAGCATGCCAAAAGTTGCATTACCCAATGATGCGGGTACATTGCGAGTGATCGCGGGTGACTATTTGGGCAATAACGGTGCAGCAAAAACCTTTAGCCCATTGGATGTATGGGATTTACAGCTGAACAAAGGGAAAACGGTAGGTATCCCAACCAAAGCGGGGCGCCATGTTGGTTTGGTCATGTTACGTGGCTCAATGTTTGTTGATGGTCGTTCCGCTTTAAACGAGGGCGAATTGATGATCCTCGACGATACAGACAGCAATATTCTGTTGGAAGCCACAGAAGATGCTTTAGTGCTGCTGCTCAGTGGTGATCCCATTGACGAGCCCGTTGTTGGCTACGGCCCTTTTGTTATGAACAGCATGGAAGAAATTAACCAAGCTATTCATGATTTCAATAATGGAAAGTTTGGCCGTATTCCTGAAACACAATAAATGACGAATATTTCCCTGATAGCCTAATGTGCTATCGGGGAAATTTATTTCACTGACGGTGAAATATTATCCGCCAAATAATTCAAGAGTAATTGAATTGATGGCAACAACCCTTTTCGAGATGGATATACGGCATGAATGATATCTTCAGGAAACTGCCATTTCGGTAATACCTCCACCAAGCTCCCTGATCCAATGTCTTTTTCTACCACACCATAAGGCAGCCTTGCGATCCCGACCCCTTTCAGTGCCGCATGGTATAACGTTAAGATATCTGTTGTCGCTAACTTGGGGGTAAAATGCTGCGTAAAACTAAGATCATCACTATTTTTAAGGGTTAACGTGTAATTTTGTGAGTGCTCCGTATTCGCTAACATTGGGTAATCCACCAGCTTTTCTGGTTCCGTAAGTTCACCCCGCTCTGTGAATAATTGTGGGCTAGCCACTAATATACGTCGCGAATATCCAAGTACCTTCATCATTAAGCCTGAATCATCCAATGGCAATGAGCGCACGCGAATAGCTAAATCCAGCCCTTCACTGATCACATCAACAGGTCGGTTAACCGCTAAAATTTGGATGTCGATATCGGGATATTGCACCATAAAATCAACAAGTAATTCATTGAGATAAACTTGCAATAGCGCAACTGGGCACGATAATTTAATTATCCCTTTAGGGTGAGATTGAACAGAACATATCAATTCATGAGCAATTTCAGCTTCATCAACCACATTTTTACACTGCTGATAAAAAACCTGCCCTACCTCTGTAACATGAAACTGCCTAGTAGAACGATAAATCAATGAAACATTTAACTTTTGTTCTAATTCTGCGATGCGACGACTTAATTTAGACTTAGGGATCCCTAGCGCCAGACCCGCTTGTGAAAAACCACCATATTCGACAACTTTCACAAAATAGTAGAGATCGTTTAAATCATATTGCATCTCACGCCCCTTAACATTCCCAATCGCAATATCACCATCTTACTAAAAACCCCAAAAAAGCGCTTTAAAAATGAATACGGCCAATTAAAGCCTGCAAACAAAACAAATAGTCTGGCAAGCAAAACAACTAATTCACGATAACAAAGCGAAATAAATTAAAGTGACGAATTAACAATGGAGGGCTCGCATGTACCGCGCACTTTGGGAACTACTTTGTCCCTATCGCTTCACATTATTATTTGCACTTATTTTACAAGCTATAGCAGGCCTCTGTTCACTCATTCCATTAATAGCAATTAGCCAAGTTGCTGCCACTCCCGTTCATCAATATTATGAATGGGTCGTTATTGCGTCCACCGGTGGTATAAGTTGGCTAATTTGCCAAACTCTTGCTTTGTATTTAACGCATCAAACGGATAGCCATCTCTGCTACCACGTTAGACTACAACTTCTTGATAAAATAGAAAAACTCCCACTAAATCACTTTGCCCAACACGGTAGAGACGGTTTTTTGCAAATTGTGGATCGTGATGTTCGTGGGCTGCATCAATTAACCGCTCATGCCCCCGCAGATATCACAAAACTGATTATCGTCCCCACAGCAGCAACTCTCATTCTATTATGGCAAAATGTACTGCTCACCCTTTTTTGCTTAATGCCATTAATTGCCTCTATTTTTTTATTTAGACAAATGCGCTCTGTACGCTATCAGGCGCTCTACACCTCACGTAACCAGGCAATGGGCTTTCTATATGAACAATACGCGGAACTCGCAGATAACCCGCTACAAGCTAGGCAATACCCCAACCAATCAATTCAAAAAAAAACATCACACGCTTTATCTCAATTTGAAATCGCCTTTCATCGATGGATAAGAAAAATAGGTGCTTTGAGCTCATTGACCCAAGTCGGTATCAGCAGCACATTGCTTTCATTGTGGGTTATTGTTGGGGTTTCATTACTCCCTGAGCCCGTACCTCTTGCTCAAGTGATTTTATTCATTTTATTAATTAGCAGTATCGCTGCACCTGTTGCAGCAATGGGGCATGGCACAGACACCTTAAACCTTGCTGTCAGTGCATCAGAACGTATTCGCCAACTTCTCGCTGAACCGGATATGCATTACGGAGAAAAAGATGTCAGCCCATCTTTAGGTGAGCTCAAACTTGTTCAAGTTGATGTGAAAATAGGTCATAGCCCAATACTATCGAATATTAATATCACCGTGGCTCCCAACGAATTTATAGCTATTGTCGGGGCATCAGGTGCGGGGAAGAGTACTTTATTACAGCTTATGGCACGCTTTTTAGACCCAACAGCAGGAAATGTGCTCTTTAACTCGGTTCCATTACCACAACTATCATTTACCAGTTTGAACCATACTGTTTCCATCGTCATGCAAAACACCCCGCCCTTACCTTGTTCTGTACGTGAAAATCTACAGTTGTTTGCCCCAAATGCCACTGAAGATGAAATGTATCGTTATCTTGATGCTCTCAACTTATTACCACTTGTGAAACAACAACCTAAAGGACTGGATGCCGTAATAGGACAAGATATGCAGCTGTCCGGTGGGGAGGCTCAACGCCTTGCCATTGCACGCGCACTACTATCACCAGCACCTTTATTACTGCTTGATGAGCCAACATCCGCGCTTGACCCACAAAATGCACAACGGGTGCTGAATTTATTGCACTCCGAGCCGCGAACCTGTGTATTAATTACCCATGACTTAAACGGCTTGGGCCTAGCAGATCGCGTACTGCTGTTAGACAACGGGAAATTAATTGCACAAGGCTCCCATCAACAACTTTCAATACAGTCAGAACCCTATCAGCAACTTTTACGCGCCCTGGAGGATGATTGTGCTTAGGAACTTATTGTACACCGTACGTAGTGCCATATTTTGGATGACGTTAAGTGCTGTTTTAGAGGGGGTTAGCGGGTTATTCTTATTTGTTGTGATTTTAGATTGGCACCTTGATACCACAATGCCATTAACGTTTTTCGCTCTTTCGAGTTTAACTGCATTAACCGTCACATTTATCGCCACTCAAAAAGGCTATTTTGCTGGGGGATCGGTGATGCGCTATCTTGCTACGGCGCTTATTCGCCATCTGCCGCTTTCATTACACCCCATATCAAACAGTAATCAGCTAATTTCAGGGCCTGTTTCACAGGTTATGTCTGTGCCCGCACATTTATTACACCCAATTATCAGTGGGTTAGTCACACCCTGCACTATCGTGATTGGTGCTTTAATCTATCAAAGTATTTTTGGAGTCATTTTACTATTTATAATTAGTATATTATTAATATCCTTACGTTTTTCTGCCACAAAAGTGGCCTCTTTTGAGCAAGCCGTTCATGAATCAGAACAACAAGCAGTAAGTGCGCTCAATCAATATGCCCTCCACCAACCATTAATTCGTCGCTCAAGTGCTCACCATGAGCAGCTGCATCCTAAACTTGCCTTAATGTCCCAATATCAAACTCAAAGACAGCGACAACGAAGAAGTTTGCCATTTCACTTATTATTTTCATTGATGGTGCAAACCGTATTTATTACGCTCTTTGGGTACGGTATTTATTTAGTTGAACATGCAGAAATGCCATTAAACCTGTGCCTAGCAGGGTTAGTTTTATTAGCTCGCTTAATTGAACCTATATGGTTGCTTTCTCATTTAGACCAATCTATTAGGCAGATGAAAAAAGCAGTTCAACAAATCGAGAAAGCCTTACAGACTTCAGTGCTGGTGTTTCCTTATCGTACATCCCCCCCCAAAATCGATAGCGTTAGCTGTGAACAGCTATCATTTTACAGTGATAATAAAAAATGCATTTTAAAAAATATAAATCTGACTTTTAAAAAACATGCACTTACTGTCATTGTGGGCCCATCAGGCGCAGGGAAAAGTACATTATTAGGCTTACTTGCTCGCTTACAAGACCCAACACAAGGCTGTGTGAATTATGGTAATCAAAATATTAAAACCCTATCACAAGCAGTGTTGTGCGCTAGCCGGGGAGTCTTATTACAAGACAGTCGTTTATTTTACGGTAGCGTACGCCAAAATTTGATACTTGATGATAATAATATTGATGACAAGGCAATCAGCACGTTACTAACACAACTTAATTTCACCGCCAATCATGAGTTCTTGGAAAAAGAGGTCGGTGCCGGTGGTATGCAACTTTCTGGCGGTCAAAGGCAACGACTGTGTATTGCGAGGCTAATGTTACAGCATCCTGACATCATTTTAATGGATGAACCAACGGCAAGCCTTGATAACGTCAATACCGCTTCAGTGATAGACCTTATAATTCAAGCCAAACAGCAAACACGGGTCATCGTCACCCACCAGCCCAATCTTGCACGCCAAGCAGACTCTATTGTGTATATGGAAAAAGGAAAAATTATCGCTCAGGGGACACACCCCGAATTAATGGCGAATATCCCGTGGTACCAACAGTTTGTACAACAAATACCTAAGACTTAGGCGTCATATTGTTAGCAAGTGCTTATGGCCAAATACTCTCTTTGCCAGAAGCACATCGCTTTATATTAACGCTTACCAAACAACCGGTGCTTAAATTCTTCAATGCGGTGGTTATCTAAACGGTTTTGCATAGTTAAGCTCCAACTTGCAGATAACCCTGCAGAACTTAAAAGGCGCTGATATAACTCTTCATCATAAGGGGCGTGAAATGCAATCATAATGGCTTCTTGTACGGAGATATCACTATTGCGGCTCAATAGCGTTAATGGCGCATTTTGACTAACATTACCGGCTTTTATCACACGATACAGCCAACCACATCGCCCATTGTCTTGCATCATTTGTGCAAAATTTTCAATTCCTGTTAACCCATTGAGCTTATAACAAGGGGAACGAGGTTGCGTGACCTGAATGCGCGCATCACCCCAAGCAAAAATATCCCCAATAAATACGTTTTCTTCTGTCATACCCAGCGTTGATATATTTTCTCCAAATGCGGAGGCAACAAATAGATCCGCTAAACCCGGATACGCATTAATCCAAAAATCATAATGGTCACGTGGATAATGGCAAAGAGCTCTATCAGGACCGCCATGAAAGCGTTTTTCAGCTTGTTCATCCCCCTCAAGCCCCAATTGCCCTAACATCAATAGCCCATCGGCCGCCTGCTTATGAATAGCACTGTGCCCACAAGACTGGGTTGCTTGGATTTTACCGATAAAGACTTGGGGAATATATGACATGAACAGTGCTCTCCACTTAGCAAAGTAACAGAGACTTCATCATAAAGAATGCCAACAGAGATAACAATCCGGTGAGGTATAAATAAAAAAGCGCAGCATTAACACTGCTGCGCTTTACGAATAAATTATCTTATAAAATTATTTAGCTTTTGCTGCAAAACGTGCCGCTGCTTCATCCCAGTTCACAACTGACCAGAATGCTTTAATATAATCAGGGCGACGGTTTTGGAATTTCAGATAATAAGCGTGTTCCCATACGTCTAAACCGATGATTGGGTAACCAGATGTGCCTGAAATAGCCTCACCCATTAATGGGTTGTCTTGGTTCGCTGTTGAAACGACAGCTAATTTACCGTCATCTTTCAGAACCAGCCACGCCCAGCCAGAACCGAAACGGGTTGCAGCGGCTTTTTCAAACAGTTCTTTAAATGCATCAACGCTACCGAAATCACGTTCAATCGCAGCTTTCAGTTCGCCTTTTAATTCAGTATTTAATTTCAAACCTTTCCAGAACATGCTGTGATTTGAATGTCCACCTGCGTTATTACGGACAAACGTGCGTTGATCAGCCGGGATTTGGTCTAATTTTTGGATCAGAACATCGATATCTAAACCCGCTAATTCAGGCAGTTTTTCTAACGCTGTATTGGTGTTAGTCACATAGGTTTGATGATGCTTGGTATGGTGGATTTCCATGGTTTGCTTGTCAAAATGTGGTTCCAATGCATCATAAGCATAAGGTAAAGCAGGTAATGTATAACTCATATTATTGTCTCCAGTGACGTAAATACCGCTATGTTTCTCATTTTTACCACAAGGCTCATAGGGTAAACACTTGCGTAACTTCGCACCTTGTGAATAACGATCTATTATAGTTATTTTACTGTTAATGAAAATCATTATCAAACCCATGATAAATGTATGGATATTTATATTCGCTATGAGAACTTGTTTATTCAGTAACTAATACCAACAACCCCGCCATTTATTTTTCTTTAAATCTATCTTTTATTATATTTTTAGTTTTATATTTTAATTTGACATTTAGCATCAAATGATAATCCTGCAAATCTCATTACAATTAATACGTGATCTTCCGCGCAAAAGAAAAACAAATTTAAAATTCGTGCTTTAGTTAACCATTTTTTGACATAGTATTAACATCTGCAAGGAGATAATAATATGACTCAAATAACTAAACATCCCGTTCCTGCTGAAATTGCAAAAAATGCCCTGATAAACGAACAACAGTATAACGATGAGTACCAACGCTCGATTCAAGACCCTGAAGGATTTTGGGGCGAAAAAGGAAAAATCGTTGATTGGATTAAACCTTACACTCGTGTCAAAAACACCTCTTTTGACCCCGGACATATTGATATCCGCTGGTTCGAAGACGGTACATTAAATTTAAGTGCTAACTGTTTAGATCGCCATCTGGCTGAAAAAGGTGACCAAACAGCGATTATTTGGGAAGGCGATGACCCTTTATCGTCAAAAAATGTCACTTACCGCGAACTGCACCATGATGTTTGTCAGTTTGCTAATGTCCTGAAACAACAAGGTATTCGTAAAGGCGATGTTGTCGCCATTTACATGCCTATGGTTGTTGAAGCTGCTGTCGCGATGCTAGCCTGTGCCCGTATTGGCGCGATACATACGGTCATTTTTGCTGGTTTCTCCCCTGAAGCCGTCTCTGGTCGCGTTATTGACTGTAAAGCGAAGCTCATCATCACCGCAGATGAAGGCTTACGAGCTGGCCGTGCAATTCCATTAAAGAAAAATGTGGATGACGCACTCGCTAGTCCGCAAGTTACTACGGTTTCTCATGTCATTGTTTACCAACGCACAGGCAACGCACCGAGCTGGGTCGAAGGCCGTGACCTCTGGTGGCACGACGTCATCAAAGGGGTCAGTGCAGACTGCCCTCCAGAAGAAATCAACGCAGAAGACCCGCTCTTTATCCTGTACACCTCGGGTTCTACAGGCAAACCTAAAGGTGTTTTGCATACCACTGGTGGTTATTTGGTTTATGCCACACTGACATTCAAGTACACCTTCGACTACCATCCAGATGAAGTCTATTGGTGTACTGCTGATGTCGGCTGGGTAACAGGCCATAGCTATTTGCTATATGGGCCATTATCCAATGGCGCTAAAACATTGATGTTCGAAGGGGTACCTAATTACCCATCAGTTAACCGAATGAGCCAGGTGGTTGATAAACACCAAGTCAATATCCTTTATACTGCGCCAACCGCCATCCGCGCATTAATGGCTGAAGGCGATAAAGCTATTGAAGGTACTGACCGCAGCTCATTACGAATTCTCGGCTCCGTGGGGGAACCCATTAACCCTGAAGCTTGGGAATGGTTCTACAAAAAAATTGGTAATAGCCGCTGTCCAGTGGTTGATACATGGTGGCAAACCGAAACAGGTGGTTTCATGATCACACCACTTCCGGGGGCAACCATGTTAAAACCGGGGTCTGCAACATTGCCATTCTTCGGCGTTCGCCCTGCGTTAGTTGATAACCTTGGTGAACCTATCGAAGGCGCCACAGAAGGCAATTTAGTTATTGTCGATTCATGGCCGGGTCAAGCCCGAACCTTATTTGGCGATCACGAACGCTTCGAGCAAACCTATTTCTCAACCTTTAAAGGCATGTACTTTAGCGGTGATGGTGCTCGTCGTGATGAGGATGGTTATTACTGGATCACTGGCCGTGTTGACGATGTACTGAATATTTCGGGCCACCGTTTAGGTACCGCAGAAATAGAATCAGCGCTCGTTGCACATCCGAAAGTGGCTGAAGCTGCCGTGGTCGGTATACCTCACAATATTAAAGGGCAAGCTATTTACGCCTATGTCACGCTAATATCAGGGGTTGAGCCTTCACCTGAGCTATATACTGAAGTTCGCAACTGGGTGCGTAAAGAAATTGGCCCAATTGCCACACCAGATGTTCTTCACTGGACGGACTCTTTACCAAAAACCCGTTCCGGTAAAATCATGCGTCGTATCCTACGTAAAATTGCATCAGGAGACACCAGTAACTTTGGAGATACCTCCACTCTGGCCGATCCAGGTGTTGTCGAAAAACTACTCGAAGAAAAACAGTCTATGAGTATGTCATAACGCTAAAAGGCCAACTCATAGAGGCGGCCTTACATACATCCCAACAAGATAGTTTACTCTAAATAATTCGAGGTGCAGTCAACAATGCTGCAGCTTGAAGTATGACGAGTATAACAGAGGAGAACTCTGATGAATGCTACTGCTTACGAAAAGGTAGAGGATAACACTCGCTTTAAAGAACTGGTTAGGAAACGTAGTCGCTTTTCATGGTTATTATCAATAATAACGCTCGTGCTATATGTTGGATTTATTTTTCTTATCGCTTTTGACCCAAGCTGGCTAGGAACACCGATATCCGAAGGTTCATACATCACAAGAGGGATCCCTGTTGGTATCGGCCTAATTGTCATTTCATTTGTACTCACTGGGCTTTACGTTATCCGAGCCAACGGTGAATACGACCGTTTAACAGCAGAAATTTTAAAAGAGGTAGAAAAATGAAAATATTGCTCCCACTCATTCTCTTTTTTACCTCATCAATGGCGTTTTCTGATGCATTGACAGGGGATGTTGAACGCCAGCCTGTGAATATTCAGGCGATTGTGATGTTCTTACTGTTTGTCGGCTTCACTTTGTATATTACCTACTGGGCGTCAAAAAGAACGCGTTCTCGCTCTGATTACTACACTGCGGGCGGGAAAATTACCGGTTTCCAAAACGGGATGGCTATTGCGGGCGACTTTATGTCTGCGGCTTCCTTCTTAGGGATCTCTGCTCTGGTTTATACTTCTGGCTATGATGGCCTGATTTATTCAATTGGCTTCTTAATTGGCTGGCCGATCATTCTATTCTTAATTGCCGAGCGCTTACGTAATTTAGGTCGTTATACCTTCGCTGATGTCGCTTCTTATCGATTAAAACAAAGACCCATTCGTATTCTATCTGCGGTTGGATCTCTGGTTGTTGTTGCACTGTACCTTATCGCTCAAATGGTTGGCGCGGGTAAATTGATTGAATTGTTATTTGGTCTCAATTACCACGTCGCGGTTGTTATCGTGGGTATCTTGATGGTGCTATATGTCCTATTTGGTGGCATGTTAGCCACAACTTGGGTGCAAATTATTAAAGCCATCTTGTTATTAGCGGGTGCAACATTCATGGCTGTTATGGTTATGAAACACGTAGGCTTTAATTTTAACACCCTGTTTAAAGAAGCGGTTGAAGTTCATAAAAATGGTATTGCCATCATGAGTCCGGGAGGACTGGTTTCCGACCCAATATCCGCCCTATCACTGGGTCTTGCATTGATGTTTGGTACTGCAGGCCTTCCTCATATTATTATGCGATTCTTTACCGTAAGCGATGCAAAAGAAGCGCGTAAAAGCGTGTTCTATGCAACTGGCTTTATTGGTTATTTTTACATATTAACCTTTATTATTGGCTTTGGTGCCATCGTTCTAGTCAGTTCCAATCCTGCCTTTAAAGATGCGGCCGGAGCACTTATTGGCGGAACAAATATGGCGGCTGTTCACCTTGCAGATGCCGTTGGTGGTAACTTCTTCTTAGGGTTTATTTCTGCAGTTGCATTCGCCACCATTCTTGCTGTTGTTGCCGGTTTAACCTTAGCAGGCGCCTCTGCGGTTTCCCATGACCTATATGCAATGGCAATGAAAAATGGTAAAGCGGATGAAAAAGATGAATTACGCGTCTCTAAAATTACCGTTGTTATCTTAGGTTTTGTTGCTATCGGGTTAGGCATTCTGTTTGAAAAACAAAATATTGCCTTCATGGTTGGTTTAGCTTTCTCAATTGCAGCAAGTTGTAATTTTCCAATCATTCTACTCTCAATGTACTGGCGCAAACTGACCACTCGTGGAGCATTGGCAGGTGGTTGGTTCGGTTTAATTACCGCCGTTGTCTTAATGATTTTAGGGCCAACTATCTGGGTTAGTATTCTTCATCATGAAAAACCAATCTATCCTTATGAATATCCAGCACTCTTTTCCATGGCGGTGGCATTTATTGCTTCATGGTTATTCTCTGTAACAGATAATTCAGAACAAGGGAAAATGGAAAGAGAACGTTTTAAAGAACAATTTATTCGTTCACAAATCGGCCTTGGTATTGAGCAGGGTAAATCACATTAACACTCAACTGTAATAATCAAATAGAATAAAAAACGGCCATTTGGGCCGTTTTTTTCTGGATTTATAGCGTGAACATTAAATAACAATATACAATCATTAATATTATCAAACATTAATATTATCAAACATTAATAATTGATAGGCCCATCTATTATTTATCCTTGACCTTACTAAGGTTTATATCTATTAATTAAAAAGCTAATAAGCCTTCCTCTAGCTAAACAAGGAAAATTTATGTTTTACAATCCCGATATAAAAAAACTCGAAAAGATAAAAAGTTTAAAAATAAGCACATCTACAATTATTGATATTTTAGATGGATTAAAATCAGGTAGTGTTTTATCTCATGAACTACACTCTCTTAATATTAACGATTTTTATATTGTCGGACATGCATATACCGTTCAATGGAAATTAGTTAAAAAAGGAAAATGTATCATAGAGAAACAATCATCAACATGGGAACAAGTCCAACAATTTCTCGTACCTGAATTAGATAACGCAAGTGGGCTTATTTATGTCGCTGGCTATGGTGATTTAATGAAACATGCCGCTCTAGCCGGAGGAATGAGTTGCACCTATTTTCAGCAACTCGGCTTCAACGGTATTATTTTAGGTGGCGCCGTTAGGGACATTCAAGAATTACGAGATCTGAATATCCCTGTCATCGCGAGTAATATAATACCCTCAGATACTCAAGGTGCCTACTGTGTCAGTGAAACAGGCACTTCATGCAGAATTGAAGACAATATCATCCAGACTGGAGATCTCATCATTTCAGACACAAACGGGAGTGTCGTTGTTCCATTAGATCTGATTGATAAAGTCTTTGAAGAAGCTGTAAAAATTAATAACGCTGAAAATACTATGCTGGCTCAAATAAGATCAGGAAAAAGACTCCCCGATTTAATAAACGAAACAGGAAGAATATGATTTATATGAGGTAATACCATGCTTACTATCCATACTTTAGGCCCTAAAGGAACAAATTGTGAGAAAGCTGCACATTACTATTTAGAAAAAAATAACTTAGATGGCAATGTTATATTACATGAAACACTTGAAGTCGCTGTAGAAGAAATAAAAAAGGATAATAACTGTATATTACTCGGTTGTATTGTTTATCCTTATTTACACAACATCGTATTTCAAAATTTAACTTTTTTAAAGATCACCGATTGCTTTGTATTGGATACTCATAATATGTTATTTGCAAGCCGCTATACTGACCTGAGTAAAATTAAAAAAATCGGTTCACATCCTGCACCCAAAGATTTATTTTCAGAGGTTAATGGTTTAAATAAACCAATTGAGCCTCTATTGTTTAATTCAAATAGTGAAGCAGCTTTACAATGTGCTAATGGAACTGTTGATGCATGTATTACTACTCTAAAAACAGCCAAAAGCCATAACCTCAATATATTACATGACTTTGGCTCCGTTCCTATGGGTTTCTCGATTCACTCAAAAATTAATTAGTCATTTATCCCTATTTTTATATAAGGTAACAATATGAGCCTTTTTTTGTCTAAAGAAATGATCTCCTATGATATGGACCTAAACCGTAATGAAGGAGAGGAAAGCAAAATACAAGCCAAGTTCATTCATGGTACGGGTTTTACCATCGCGTTTTGGACATTCAAGCCAAAAGCGATTATCCCAGAACATACTCATGAACATGAAACTGCAACAACGATATTGAAAGGTTCCTTAAGACTAACTGTTGATGGCCGAACTGTTTTCTTGCATGCAGGCGACTCTTTTATCATCCCTTCGTGGGCCGTTCATGATGCAGAGGCACTCGAATCTTCAGAAGTCATTGATGTGTATACACCTGTGCGTGAAGATTACCTTGCAAGACAAAATGGCGCACTCACAACATACTTAAATATATCTCAGTCAAAATAATCTTTTCTCATCATAAAAAGGGAGCTTATAACCAGTCAACATTGTGGAGCCCTTCTTCATGGAAGGATTTCCCTATAGAACAAAATCCGCATTATCCAGATAAATGTGCATTAGAGTATTTCCAAACTAACATATATAACCCCCCTCCCTTAGTATTTGTTTCGAAAAAAGTGTGGGCCAAATATCACTTCAGATACATTAGTTAGCTTAATAAGTAAATTAAACCCAAGTAGAGAGAAAGGGAAAATCGTCCTTATCATTAGAATGGGGGCTAATATTATCAAGCAAAAACTCCCAGCTCTCATAAAATCAATTCAATCCTGTGGTAAACCTGTCATTTGCATGATTAACCCAATGCATAGTAATACCAAAAATGCCAAAGAAGAATATAAAACACGCTATTTTACGGATATTACTGATTAAATGATTCAGTTCATTCATATATTAAAGGAAGCAGGAATACATTCAGGAGGTGTCCACTTAGAAATGACAGGACTAGATGTTACTGAGTGCGCAGGGGGTACTCCTGAAATCAGTGAAGAAGATATTAGTTATAAATATCAGTCATTATGTGACCCTAGACTCAACAGAATGCAATCTGTCGAAATTGCATATCTTCTAGGTAAAAACTGGAATTATTTCTTTTTATTAACCTAATCTTCAATGTAGGGCTAGCCTTTGCAATAGATAAAAATCCCCCGACTAAAAATAGCCGAGGGATATGCAAACATTTATTAGATTATTAGTGTGTGCTAATTTGCATAGTGCAGTCTTTCTCTATTAGCCCAATCTTCAACAAGTGAATAAGTACTTGATGGGTTTGCCTTTCTCTCTTCTTGAAGGCTCTTAAACTCTGTTGTATTTTTTGGCGTATAACGCATCAATAATTGGTCTAACACTATATGCTTCTCAGCAAATTCAGAATCAATTTTTAGACGCTTATACAATGTGTATGTGATGATGGCACTAACCGCCAACATGGCGATCACAGCGACAAAACTGTAATCTATTCCAAAAAAAATTCTTGCTGCATTTAATAGTAAAAATGGTACAAAAAACATCACAAGTATAGAAAGAATAATTGCACCATCTTGCCCATTGTTAAATTCGTTTTCTTTCTGCTTATTAACAGAAAGAATTTGATCAAAAATCTTATGATTAGCGCTTTTTGCCTTTTTCATGTGATCCACCTTTGGCACATAAAACAATATTTATATGAAATACAGTCAGTTAATGATTACAGCTTGTGTTATTGACAACACCTTGGACTGATTTTTTTCCATTGAAAATTCTATTTATAAACAAATTTAATATCTAATGTAATACCTTAAGTCAATTTACTCATTATAAGCACAATAAAATAAAACATCAATTTAACAATTTTTATATATAAAAATAACCATTTGAATGAATTTTAGACGAAGATTTAAAATGATGATGAACGGTTTTTTTACAAAAAAAAATGGCTTATAATATTTTATCTATTGATATTATTCATATTTAAATAATAAACACATACCGTTTTTACAGACCAATTAACACCATAAAAACCATAAAACAAAAAAAATCCAAACAAGCAAAATAGAGTAAATTGATGAACTAATCTTACTAATTCATTATTTATTTTAATAGATTATAATTTATCTATCGGTAGGGTATATAAATGAATGCATTTCATACCTATTTAAGAGATGATGGTTCAAGCTTACTTTCACTGCTCCACTTTGTTTTTAAGTGAACTGTTACCTATTTACCAAACAATTCTATTCAGCTCGGTGATATGTACACCATCAATCCACTATATTATATTCATTGGATTTTATTAAAACTCCACTATCCACCAACAACTTGTGAGCTGTTACTCACTACTTTGGTTCCAGAGCTTC
>NZ_JAMPSX010000032.1:0-67090 GCF_028484875.1 Providencia sp. PROV032 | reverse complement strand
TCATGTTGAAAAGTGCGCGGAGACAAGTGCTGAGTGTGGGGCGAGGCAACATGAGTTAAGAGAATTAAGTCAAGCAATTGGTAGATAACACTCGGTGGTATTGTGATCATGAATGGAAGCTCTGGATATAAACTAGTAAGTAACAGCTCACATCTCTTTTGGTAGCAAAGGAGTATAAGGGGTAGATAAAATGAGAGAAAAATAAATTAGAGTGGGTGTTTCCAGGTTTATTTAGATGGTGGATCCGATTGAGGGGGTATAAAGTAGCGAATAATTAAATAGTTATCATTTCGTAAGAAAGTCAGATAAGAACAGAACGTTTTAGTGAAAAAGGTTAAAAACCTTATGAGTAGGGTGGATATTGGGATAAATTTGATAAGCTATAACTACTCAAATTTGATATACTACAACCAGTAATTAATCAAAAAGTGTAAGATTTTCATTATTTTTCTGTGATATAGGGACTTCAAATTTGGCAAAAAGAACCTATTCTGTTCGGTATATTGCAGGTGAGCCCGCTAAACGAATTCAGCCTATGTCTGTACATATGTTGGGTGAATCACTCCCAATAGGTTTACCTCTATTCGCTGCGGGTGAAACTCTTGATGTGGTTACATGGAATATTTACAAACAGCAGAGGCCAAATTGGAAGCCCACTCTTAATGAGTTAGTGAAGGATAGAAAACTTATTTTGTTGCAAGAGGCTCAAATGTCACCTGAGCTAATATCTTTTGCTGCATCACATAAATTAATTGCTGACCAAGTACCTGCATTACCTTTTTCACCTCATCCAGCTGGCGTGATGACGCTCGCTGCTTCACATCCGATATATTGCTGTCCTTTAAGAGAAAAAGAACCACTGTTACGACTGGCTAAATCTGCGCTGATTACAGTATACCCGTTACCAGATGGGAAGCACTTGATGGTCGCGAATGTTCATGCAATTAACTTCAGTTTTGGAGTGGATGTATATACGCGACAACTAAATAAATTGGGTGTTCATATTGCTAAACATGTGGGGCCAGTGATCCTTGCGGGGGATTTTAATGCATGGAGTAGACAACGGGTAAATGCATTAAAACGGTTTATTCGTAGTGTGGGTCTAAAAGAAATAGCATTTAGTGATGATTACCGCACTAAGGCTTTTGGGCGTCCTTTGGATTACGTGTTTTATCGTGGATTGAAGGTTAAAGATAGCACTGTACTACCGACAGATGCATCTGATCATAACCCTATTATGACCAAATTTACGCTTTCTAAGTAATTAAGATTATCTCCCTTATTTTCCCTCGCATTTAATTATAGATTTGATGAACTCTTTTTATTGGGGACATCAGATTGAAATTATCGCTTTTATATATCTTTTTCTTTTTTGCACAAATAGCTAATGGGTCTAGCTTATTGTTAGCTAAACATGCGGAACAGTTGCCTCGTTTAGTTATTTATGACCCATCTTATCGACAAATTTCTTATCCGAATGGTGATGTGCCCGAACAATACGGTGTCTGCTCTGATGTGGTTATACGAAGCTACCGAAAAATTGGTATTGATTTGCAACAATTAGTTCATGAAGACATGAAAGCAAATTTTCGCCAATACCCCAGTCAACGAATGTGGGGATTGCGTAAGCCAGATACAAATATTGATCATCGTCGCGTACCTAATTTAGAGGTTTTTTTCTCACGAAAAGGGAAAAATAAGCCTATATCAAAGAATGCCAGTGATTATATTCCTGGCGATATTGTCTCTTGGCGTTTGGATAATGGTCGGCCACATATCGGTGTTGTAACTTCGAGAAAGTCATCAAATACACAGAATTATTTAGTGATGCACAATATTGGATATGGCCAAGTCTTTGAAGATGTTTTATTTCGTTGGGATATTGTTGGACATTATTCTTATTAAGTGAGATGGTTTTTATATAATATAATTTCCTAGATTATAATTTTTAAAATCAACTTATTCAAGAGGTTTTATATATGTAAGTGATTAGTTTTAATTGTTATTTTTTAAATTATATTCTAATTATTATATTAGCATTAATTTACCTTGAACTATATTTATAAATGAAGGGTTAATTGTATAGAGTATAAAGCATAAATAAATGGTGGTTAATGTGATGAAAAATATAGTTATTGTTGGCGGTGGAACGGGCGGGACGATGCTAGCAAATACACTCGCTAGAAAATTGAGTAAAGAAATTTTTTCAAAGAAAATAAAAATAACATTAATTACGGATAATCCAATCCATTATTATAAACCTGCATTTATGTATGTTGCTTTTAATTTATTTTTTAAGGATGAATTAAGCCGTCCAGAAAGAGAGCTGTTAAGGCCTGAAATAGAGTTAGCCATTGATAAAATAGAATACTTTGATTTTAAAAATAAAGAGCTAAACTCAACACATGGAAAAAAATATAATTATGATTTTCTTGTGATAGCGACAGGTTGCGTACCTAAACCTGAGCGTATTCAAGGTTTAAAAGATATCGGTAACCATTTTTATGCTTATGAAGCATCAAGAAAGCTAGCTGACCAACTTGCTAAGATTGAAAAAGGTCGAATTTTTATTACGGTATCATTCCCTGAAACACCTAATGTGCCTCATCAGTGTGGTATCGCACCGATGGAAACAACGTTAATGATTGATGAGTTTTTACGAAAACGTCGAGTCAGGGATAATATTGAAATCGTTTATACATATCCAACCGTTTCACAATTATTACGTAACTGTTTATTTATGCAGCAACCTGTTTGTGAAGTTATTCCCGAAGTATTCACTGCTAAAAATATTAAGGCACAGAGAGGATTTACTTTAGATAAAGTTGATCCAGATAAGAAAATAGCTTATTCGAAGGAAGGGGACGAGCAAAATTTCGATTTATTGATTAGTACTCCTCCTATTACTGCGGTTGAAGCGGTTATTAATACAGGATTGAGTGAACATAATAATGGTGAAGGATGGTTACCAACTGACCACGAAACAATGCAAGTTTATGGTGTCGATGGTGTTTATGTTATTGGTGACACCGTTGATTTACCGATCAGTAAAGCGGGTGGAAGCTGCCATAATCAAGCTGCGATTATAGCCGATAATATTTGTGGTGAATTAATTTATGGTTATCCCGCGGCTATCTATGATGGGCGAGTTCAAGCCGTTGTTCAAATGGGATTAACAGCAGGAATGCCTTTACAATACGATTATAAACACGATGTTATTCCTACACCTCCGACTAAATTAGGAGGATTACTCAGAAATGGCTTTAATAGAGGTATTTATTGGGCTGCTATTCGTGGCTTAGTTTAAGGAGGAAATCAAAATGTCTAATAATGAAAATCAAAGTAAACTAATTGAACTTCTTAATTCTGAGTCGGGTGATCATTTCGCAGACAAATTAGCACCGCTATTACAATTGAATCGTTTAGATAATATTGTTGATTTACTTTCTCTAATTTCTGACCTTATTGACATTACTGATAATAGCACGGTAGAAAAACTGGCAAATTCATTTGAGGATACTTTATCACCGATATGGGAGTTCGGTACGGCTTATAATATGGCTAAAATGGAAGAGGTATATAATAGTAAAAATCCAAATTTTCGCTCGGTATATGCTTTATTAAAAGATCCAAATACATTACGTGGAATTAGTACCGTTTTACGAACCTTGCAAATAATGGGTTCTCGATTATCTTCACCCCAAGAGGGGTAATATTTCGGAGGTGGTATGATATTAGATAGACAGTATTCTTTTGATACGCGTGTGATACATAATTACTATGATGCAGCTGAAAATTTAGGGGCACTAGCTTCTCCCATTTATCAAACTTCAACCTACGTATTTAATAGTGTTGAAGAAGGTGCAGCCTGCTTTAGCGGTGAATCGAATGGTTATATTTATACACGAATAAATAATCCGACATTAAGTTTATTGGAAAAGCGACTTGCTGATTTAGAAGAGGGAGATGCAGCAATTGCATTCTCTTCAGGGATGGGGGCAATAACATCGACGCTTTGGACATTACTGAGCCCTGGAGATGAGTTGTTAGTTGACATGACGGTTTATGGCTGTACATATGCGTTCTTTCATCATGGATTGGCTCGTTTTGGTATCAAAGTTCGTCACATTGATATGAGTGATCCAAATCATGTGGCACAAGAGCTCACTGAAAAAACAAGGATGATATTTTTCGAATCACCTGCAAACCCAAACATGCGTTTAGTTGATATTAGTGCAGTGAGTAATATCGTTCGCCAATATAATATTGCAAATAACCAAGAAATATTGATAACTGTAGATAATACCTATTGTACCCCTTACATTCAAAAACCTCTTGAGCTTGGGGCAGATATTGTTGTTCATTCATTGACTAAATATATGAATGGACATGGTGATGTGATGGCTGGCGCTGTTATAACAACTGAGGAATTAGCGAAACAAATCAGATTGGTTGGGCTGAAAGATATGACTGGAGCATGCCTATCCCCTCACGATGCAAACCTGATATTGCGAGGAATGAAAACACTTCCAATCAGAATGGAAAGAGTGGTTGAGAATGCACAGAAAGTTGCAGAATATTTGGCTTCACTATCTGAAATTTCTCAAGTGATGTATCCGGGTTTATCGAGTTTTCCACAATATGCATTAGCTCAAAAGCAGATGAAGTTACCTGGAGGGATGATTGCTTTCGAACTTGAAGGGGGACTTGAGGCGGGTAAGCAGTTTCTGAACCGTCTACAGCTATTTTCTTGTGCGGTTAGCTTAGGTGATTGTGAGTCATTGGCTCAGCACCCTGCAAGTATGACCCATTCTACTTATACTGCAGAGGAACGAAAACAGTATGGGATTAGTGATGGGCTTATTCGTTTATCCGTTGGATTAGAAAGTGTTGATGATTTGATTGCCGATATTAGGCAAGCGCTCATTTGATACCAAAATAGGTAACAAAAGGCCCTATATCATATAAATATAGGGCCTAAATTTACTCTACGAATACTTTAGTCGATTAAGATTTTTGAAATTTACGCATGACAAAGAAGGTCACACTCAATATCGCGACCCATGCAAACCCAACTAAAAGGGCAACTTGTGTATCTTTAAAGAAGCCAAGTAGTGCGATAACAAAGACCATAAATGCGATAGTAATTGCAGGGCCAACTGGCCAAAATGGGACTGGGAACTTCAGTTTTTTAACCTCTTCAGGGCTCATTTGGCGGCGCATTGCGACATGAGATAGCAGGATCATTAACCAGACCCAAACGGTCGCAAAGGTTGCGATTGACGCAATAATCACAAAGATTTTTTCTGGAAGTAGGTAGTTTAAATAAACGCCTAATAACATGACAACAGACATCACCAGTACAGTGACCCAAGGCACCCCACTTTTAGTCAACTTGGTAAAGACTTTTGGTGCTTGTTTGTCTTGTGCCATACCATACATCATGCGACCAGCACCGAAAATATCACTATTAATCGCTGAAATTGCCGCAGTGATCACCACGATATTTAAGATATTTGCCGCTGATTGAATGCCTAAGCTATCAAAAATTTGGACGAATGGACTGCCATTTTGACCAATTTGATTCCACGGATAGATACACATTAAAATGAACAATGTTAACCCATAGAATAGTAAGATACGGATTGGAACGGCATTAATTGCTTTTGGAATGGTTTTCTCTGGATTTTGCGCTTCACTGGCGGTAATACCGATCACTTCGATACCCCCAAAGGCGAACATTACGATAGCTAAGGATGCAATAACACCTTCAATACCGTTAGGCATAAAGCCACCGTGTTCCCAGAGATTTTGGATACCCACCGCATGGTCAGTTTCTTGGCCGAAACCGTAGAACATTAAGAAGGTACCACCAACAATCATTGCGATGATAGCGGAGACTTTCACGATAGACAGCCAAAATTCCATTTCACCGAAAATTTTAACATGGCATAAATTGAGCGCACCAATAAATAGCACGATACTTAATACCCACACCCATTGGTCGACATGTGGGAACCAGAACCCCATGTACATCCCAAAAGCGGTAATATCGGCCAAGCAGACGACCAACATTTCAAATACGTAGTTCCAGCCAGTTAAAAAACCAGCGAGGGGGCCCATGTAATGGCTAGCGTAGTGAGAAAACGAACCGGGTACAGGATGATGCACTGCCATCTCGCCTAAGGCTCGCATGACCATAAATACAGCAGCACCACCGACCATATAAGCGAGGAGAACTGCAGGCCCTGCCGCTTGAATTGCGGAAGCAGAACCATAAAATAAGCCGGTACCAATCGCTGATCCTAAAGCCATAAAGCGAATGTGCCGAACACTCAGTCCCTTTCTGAGTTGATTTTGTTCACTACTTTGCATGTCTTTTCCTGTCTTTTTCTTCGTTCGATATATTGTTCCGAATAGGCTTTCGGTATTGTTTATTAAGTCGGACGTACTTTATTGAACCCTAAGGTGGCTACATTATCACAAACTTCCTTGTTCGTGAGATAGATATCTGCAATATAATGCGTGCTCAGCTAACTATTTTAGGAGTGATATGAAATACCCAATTAATGAAATCTTCCAAACCATTCAGGGAGAGGGGGTTTTTACTGGTGTTCCAGCCGTATTTATTCGTTTGCAGGGCTGCCCAGTTGGATGTAGTTGGTGTGATACCAAACAAACATGGGAAATAGAACAAGATAAAGAATCTACCCTAGGGGATATCGCACTTAAAACGATTGATTCAGATGCATGGGCGATGTCAGATAGTGAGGCATTGATTCAGTTAATGAAAGAAAAGCACTTCAGCGCACAGCATATTGTTATTACAGGCGGTGAGCCTTGTATTTATGATTTACAGCCATTGACTGAGGCATTAGAACAGCATGGATATCAATGCCAAATTGAAACTAGTGGCACATACCCTATTCAATGCACTGATAACACATGGGTTACTGTATCACCAAAAGTCGGTATGAAAGGAGGACTACAGGTGATCAGCCAAGCAGTGAACCGGGCCAATGAAATTAAACATCCTGTTGCTCGCGAAAAAGATATAGAAGCACTTGAGAAAATTTTAGCATTACGTATTGCCGAAACGCTTCCTGTAGTAGCATTACAGCCAATCAGCCAAAAAGCGGCAGCAACAAAATTGTGTATTGAAACCTGTATTCAACGCAACTGGCGTTTATCGATTCAAACACATAAATATTTGGATATTCAATAATAAAAAATAGCAATGATTTTTAGTAACCCCCAAGCGCTAAAAAACACGCATTGGGGGTCTTTAAATTACCTAAAAGGTTGGTTTAATGGTACTTCAGGATCTGGTTCGTGAGTAATACGATTACGTAAGTCACGACGAATAATTTCAATAGACCAGAACCAAATTAAATGACCAAATATTTCTGAAACATTTTCATACCATGGCAGGTCTAAAAGTGGAGGGGTTAGCCCCATAAGAGGGAATGAAATCATATGGACAAATAATTGCGCCAGTGCACCCGCTAACAACCCTTGCCATAACTTAATTTTAGGGAATATTTCAGCAACGATACAATATCCGACAGCAAATACGATAGAAAATATGATGTGAGTAACCCCCACAGAGTTAAAAACGTGCCCAGCAAAGGTGTAAACTGCAGAGTTAGGGTCGGCAATGCCTAACCAATCCCTTAAGAATATATAAGGTGGATTGAGGAAGTTACGTGAGCAGTCTATTTGTTCCGCTGCACGGATCAGCGTCTCTGGCGAACAAGCTGCATTGAACATATCCGTTGGGCTTCTTGGCGGTAATGGGACTTCAGCCCCCCATTTGACAAATGAAGAAACGATACCAGCGATTAGACCAATAAATGCGGCCAGTCCATAACGCCTTCTGGATTTTGGTGTTTGCTGAAATAAATGCATTTTCCCTGCCTTATTAAAAGTAAATAATGGTAAATAATAGATCAGGTTATAATTTAATGCACTATGTCAAATTAAAGTTTTTATATCCTTAATGTTAAAAGGAGAAATGCCAGCCACTATTTGTTTCTTGCCTTAACCTCATCCTTAATAACGTATGGTTTTTTCGAATTTCGGCTATTAAAGGTAATTAGGAAACTTTCTATGCAGCGTTAGGCGTTGATATTGGTAATGAGCCAAAGGTAAAGGATATAGGGATTTACCCCTCATTTATGTTCAAAACCTATTAGGCTTGCCGCTAAGTCAGCGGCCTGAGGAGCGTGTATCCCTATATTATATGACTTGTTTAGTGCTTGTGCTTTTAAGCTTCTCCGCGATAGACACAGCCTGCTGTGCAGGTTTCTTTTACAGTAACCGCACTTAATAAGGGTAGTAAAGGCTTAGTTTGTTGCCAAATCCATTGGGCTAATACCTCACTCGTTGGGTTTTCTAACCCTTCGATATCATTTAAATAGTGATGGTCTAAGCGTTCCCAAATAGGTTTAAATGCAGCTTTTACATCGGAAAAATCAATAATCCAACCACTATGTGAGTCGACTTCACCAGTGATTTCTAAACGCACCATGAAAGAATGCCCATGGAGGCGACCGCACTTATGACCCTCTGGAACATGGGGAAGTTTATGGGCGGCTTCGAAAGTGAAATCTTTATAGATTGTTGTGCTCATATGTGGCTCCTTGTTGTGAATAAACAGCGTATTGTACTGCATTTTTAGGTGAAAATATCTTTAATTACCAAAATAGCGTTAACCGCTTTTATCAATATGATCCATCAGTTAATTGCTTTAGGCTTTTTAGTTATTAATTATGGCTATCGTTTCTTATCCCAATATCTAGGGTTGTTATAACCTAATTGCATACCCTATATGTTTCAGGTACTGCGGTATTTTTTGCTTTATTACCCTAATTATTTGGGGAAATGAGTAGGTGTTAGGTTGTCAGTCTTTTTTGGGTAATGACATGGCATCGTTTTTTTAAATCAAAGATGAATAACGCTGGGGTTACAAGATAATGACAAAAAAACAGCCGCCATTAGCGGCGCTGCCAATATCTGTTGAGCAATTAACACGTTTACAGACAGCCGTTGATGATTTTTCATCTCATCAACTCGCATGGCTTTCTGGTTATTTGTGGGGAGTGGTAAATCAGAACACGCAAGTTGATGTATCAGCCAGTACGCCTGTTGTTACTCAAGATACCGTCACTATTATCTCTGCGTCACAGACAGGAAATGCACGTCGCCTATCTGAGCAGCTCAGAGAGCGCTTGGTGGGTGAAAAAATTAGTGTGAATTTGGTGAATGCAGGGGATTATAAATTCAAACAAATCAACCAAGAGCAAGTGTTGGTTATTGTCGCCTCAACGCAGGGTGAAGGTGAACCCGCCGAAGAGGCGGTTGCGTTGTACAAATACCTTCATTCTAAAAAAGCGCCTAATTTATCACAAACTAGCTATGCGGTTTTCGCGCTGGGAGACTCCTCTTACGAAAAATTTTGCCAAGCGGGTAAAGATTTCGATTCTCAGCTTGCATCATTAGGGGCGATATCATTAACGGAACGAATTGATGCAGATGTTGAATACCAAGCGGTTGCAGATGAATGGGTTGAAAACCTCACGCAGATTTTAAAAGCTCGCGTTCCTGCTCAAAGTGATAGCCAATTATTGGCGACTCAAACAGGAAGTATCAATGAAATTCATTCATCACCTTATAGTAAAACGGCACCATTAACTGCATCGCTACTGAGCAATCAAAAGATCACCAGCCGCGACTCACAAAAAGATGTTCGCCATATTAAAATTGACCTCGGTGACTCTGGTTTACGTTATCAACCGGGTGATGCGCTAGGTGTTTGGTTCGATAATGACCCCGCTTTAGTTGATGAGCTGGTGGCTTTATTGTGGCTGCAAGGTGATGAAGAAGTCTTTATTGGCTCACAGCGTCATTCATTCCGTGATGCGCTGATTTATCAATTAGAACTGACACAAAATACCCCAGTGATTGTCGAAAAATACGCTCAGTTATCAAAAGACGATGCACTATTGTCATTAATTAGCGATAAAGCCGCTATTTTGCACTACGCACAAAATACGCCAATCGTCGATATGGTACGCCAAGCGGCATCTCAGCCAGCTGCCCAAGAATTTGTTGACCTACTGCGCCCGTTAACCCCTCGTTTGTACTCGATTTCTTCTTCCCAATCCGAGGTGGAAGATGAAGTTCATGCAACGGTTGGCGTTGTCCGCTATGAGATTGATGGTAAGGCGCGAACTGGCGGTGCTTCGGGTTTCTTAGCTGATCGCTTAAATGAGGATGATGAACTCCGTATATTCATTGAGCACAATGATAACTTCCGTCTACCACAAGACCCAAATACGCCTGTGATCATGATTGGCCCTGGTACAGGGATAGCGCCATTTCGCGCTTTTTTACAGCAGCGTGACAATGACGGTGCGACAGGCAAAAACTGGTTATTTTTTGGTAACCCACATTTTGTTGACGACTTTCTCTACCAAGTGGAATGGCAGCGCTATGTCAAAGACGGTTTATTAACCCATATTTCATTAGCGTGGTCTCGCGACCAGCAAGAGAAAATTTACGTACAAGATAAACTTCGTGAACAAGGTGAAGAAGTTTGGCAATGGTTACAAGAAGGGGCCCACATCTATGTGTGTGGTGATGCAAACCGCATGGCCAAAGATGTCGAACAGGCATTATTAGATATCGTCAGCCAATACGGGAACATGGACAGTGAAGAAGCTGATGAATTTTTAAGTGAGTTGCGCGTAATGCGCCGTTATCAGAGGGATGTTTATTAATGAGCAATGAACAACAACAAAAGCCCTTAATTGTCGAAGGTAAACTTGCAGACAGCGAACGCATGAAGCAAGACAGTAATTACCTACGTGGAACAATTAAAGATGACCTCAAAAATGGGTTAACAGGTGGTTTCGAGGGCGACAATTTCTTATTGATTCGCTTTCACGGTATGTATCAACAAGATGACCGTGATATTCGTGCCGAGCGGGCGGAACAAAAACTCGAGCCTCGCCATGCAATGATGCTGCGTTGTCGTTTACCGGGGGGCATTATTACCCCCAAGCAATGGCTGGATATTGATAAGTTTGCTACGGACCACACGCTGTATGGGAGTGTGCGCATTACGAATCGGCAAACATTTCAGTTCCATGGCATCTTAAAAGGGGATGTAAAGCCTGCCCATCAAATGTTAAGTCACGTTGGTTTAGATGCCCTTGCAACGGCGAATGACGTTAACCGTAACGTGTTATGCACCTCTAACCCTATACAATCTGAATTGCACCAACAAGCTTATGAATGGGCAAAGAAAATATCTGAACATTTATTACCGCGCACAAGTGCTTACGCGGAAATTTGGTTAGATAAAGAAAAAATAGTGACAACGGATGAAGAGCCCATTTTAGGGCAAACTTATTTGCCAAGAAAATTTAAAACCTCTGTCGTGATCCCGCCATTAAACGATGTGGATTTACATGCAAATGATATGAACTTTGTTGCGATAGCCCAAAATGGTGAGTTGATCGGTTTTAACGTGCTAGTGGGCGGTGGCCTTGCGATGACTCATGGCGATACCGCAACATTTCCTCGCTTAGCCAGTGAGTTTGGGTTTATTCCATTAGAGAAAACGTTAGCGATTGCAGAAGCGATAGTGACTACCCAACGGGATTGGGGAAATCGTACTGAACGTAAAAATGCAAAAACCAAATACACCCTTGAGCGAGTGGGAGTTGATACTTTCAAAGCTGAAGTCGAAAGGCGCTCAGGCGTAGTTTTCGAACCTATTCGTCCATATGAATTTACTGAACGCGGTGACAAGATTGGTTGGCTTAAAGGAATTGACAATCGCTGGCACCTAACATTGTTTATTGAAAATGGCCGATTGATTGATTTAGAAAATAAGCCATTAAAAACCGGCGTGGCTGAAATTGCACGTATTCACCAAGGGGACTTTCGTTTAACTGCAAACCAAAATTTAATTGTTGCGGGTGTACCCGAAAGTGAAAAAGCGGCAATTGAAGCGATTGCCAGAGCTCATGGGTTAATGAGTGATGAAATTACAGCGCAACGTGAAAATTCCATGGCGTGTGTCTCATTTCCAACTTGCCCACTTGCGATGGCAGAAGCAGAACGTTTTTTACCTGAATTTATTAGTCAGGTAGAAAATATTATGGCCGCTCATCAAGTCGCCAATGAACATATCGTTCTACGGATAACGGGTTGCCCTAATGGCTGTGGACGAGCGATGCTGGCGGAAGTAGGGCTGGTCGGTAAAGCGATGGATAGATATAACTTACATTTAGGCGGGAACCGTATTGGTACTCGTATTCCACGTATGTACCGTGAAAATATCACTAGTACAGAGATTTTAGCTATTTTGGATGAGTTAATCGGTGATTGGGCGAAAAACCGTCTACCTAATGAAGGATTTGGCGATTTTGTTATTCGCACCAATGTTGTTAAGCCCGTATTGAATTCTGCTGTTGATTTTTATGAGGTTAAGGAGGCAGTATGAGCCGACTTGAACTAGCAACACTCATCGAACTCGATAAGCCCCAACAAGTCGCTTATCTCGCTGAGTTTAATTCCCAGTTAGAAGCAATGAATGCATTGCAGCGGGTTGAGTGGGCGGTTGAATACTTACCGACTGAGTTTGTGTTGTCTTCCAGCTTTGGTATTCAAGCGGCACTGACATTACATATGGTGACGCAAATTGTGCCTAATATCCCAGTTATTTTAACGGATACCGGTTATTTGTTCCCAGAAACCTATCAGTTTATTGAAGTATTAACAGATAAGCTGAATTTAAATTTACAGGTGTATCGAGCCAAACAGTCACCTGCTTGGCAAGAAGCACTGTATGGCCAACTTTGGACGCAAGGCCTTGAGGGCATCGAACGCTACAATCAGCTTAATAAGGTTGAGCCAATGGAAAGGGCCTTAAATGAGTTACAGGCACAAACTTGGTTTTCGGGGTTACGGCGAGAACAATCAGCAAGCCGCGCAAATTTGTCTGTGTTAGGTATCGGAAAAGGGATTTTTAAAGTGTTACCCGTGATTGATTGGAACAATAAGCAAGTCTATGAATACCTAACAAAATATGGTTTACCTTATCACCCTCTGTGGGAGCAAGGGTATTTATCGGTTGGTGATACGCATACGACTCGCAAATGGGAAGAGGGAATGAATGAAGAAGATACGCGCTTTTTTGGATTAAAGCGTGAGTGTGGGCTTCATGAAAACTAAATATTCGTCATAATTCAACCCACAGCGTTGTTGGTTAATCATTCTTTAAGCCATGAATTGAGTTTAGATTGTAAATAATAGCAGACTTGATGAAATATTTGTTTAATTACAAAGGGATGGTTTTTATTAAAAATAAGCATCTCTTTATTTTTTATTATTTTTGTTTTTATTATGAAAATTAGCAGTTTGCGTTAAGTTTTGTGTATTTTGTTTAAAATTAACTTATTTTGATGGTTTTTATGTGAATTTTCTGGCTTATGCTTTTCAGTTACAAGAAAGAGCTTTTTGTCATTTCAAACCTATTGTCTGAAACCATATAGTCAACTTTATATTTCTTATAATCAGTTTATATAACGATGGGTGAGCAAGATGGATTATTTACCGTTATTTGTCGATGTCCGCACGCGAAAGGTCGTGTTAATTGGCGGCGGTGTGGTCGCAGCACGAAAAGCAGAATTGCTAATAAAAGCACAAGCGAATTTAGTGATCATCTCACCAACGTTATGTACTCCGCTTCAAACTGAATATCAACAAAATAAATTTGTTTGGTTAGCAGAAGATTACCAAACTATTCATTTAGATGATGCTTTTCTGGTTATTGCTGCAACGGATGATGCATTACTGAATGAAAAGGTTTTCTATGATGCGAATGAGCGAAAAATATTCGTTAACGTCGTCGATGACCAACCATTATGTTCATTTATTGTCCCTTCTATTATCGATCGCTCGCCAGTGATTGTGGCGATCTCTTCAGGGGGGACTGCGCCTGTATTAGCACGTTTACTCAGAGAAAAATTGGAAACGATGTTGCCAACGTCTTTGGGGAAAATGGCGGAAATAGCCGGCCGCTGGCGTCATAAAGTCAAAGAAACGTTAATGAATATGCGTGAAAGAAAACGTTTCTGGGAAAAAAGTTTTAGTGGACGTTTTGCCTCCTTAGTTGAAAAAGGGCAATTCAGCGAAGCGGAGCAACAACTGGAGCGACAACTGTATGAGCCAGATAACCACGGTGAATTAACTTTAGTGGGGGCTGGGCCGGGGGATGCAGGGTTGCTCACGTTAAAAGGGCTAAGGGTTTTACAAAGCGCGGAAGTGGTTTTATATGATCATTTAGTTAGCGAAGAAATTCTTGAATTAGTTCGCCGTGATGCAGACAAGATTTGCGTAGGTAAACGTGCAGGGGCTCATAGCGTTTCTCAAGAAGAAACCAATGCGCTGATCGTGAAATTTGCTCAACAAGGTAAAAAAGTCGTGCGCCTTAAAGGGGGGGACCCTTTCATTTTTGGGCGAGGGGGAGAAGAGCTACAAGTTGCAGCGCAAGCGGGGATCCCATTTCAAGTGGTTCCGGGTGTGACCGCAGCAATTGGTGCAGCCGCTTACGCGGGGGTTCCGCTGACTCACCGTGAACATTCACAAAGCATTACATTTATTACGGGGCATTGCCGTGAAAATGGAACTGAACTCGATTGGCAGGCACTTTCCCGAGGAAATCAAACCTTAGCTATCTATATGGGCACGGTGAAGGCCGCGAAAATCAGTGAGCAATTAATCCAATTCGGTCGAGCTCAAAATACCCCTGTAGCGGTTATCGGCTGTGGTACAAGGCGTGAACAAAAAGTCGTAACTGGCAAATTGTATGAGCTCGAAACATTAGCGCAGCAGGCTCCTGCTCCTGCTTTGATAGTGATCGGTGAAGTGGCTGCATTGCACCAACAACTCGCATGGTTTGGTTCGCAAACTGAAGATATAAGATGGCGCAGTGCCGTATTGGAACTGGCTTAAGTAAGGGGCTATCGTGAACGACAAAAAATTAACTCATTTACAGCAGTTAGAAGCAGAAAGTATTCATATCATTCGTGAAGTTGCCGCCGAATTTGCTAACCCAGTGATGCTGTATTCTATTGGTAAAGATTCTTCCGTGATGCTGCATTTAGCACGCAAGGCATTTTATCCAGGAAAGCTCCCATTTCCTCTTTTACATGTTGATACAGGGTGGAAATTTCGTGAAATGTACGAATTTCGTGATGCAACGGCAGAAAAATATGGTTTTGAGCTACTTGTTTATCGTAACCCTGAAGGGGAAAAATTAGGGATCAACCCGTTTGTGCATGGCAGTGCTAAGCACACTGATATTATGAAAACCGAGGGCTTAAAGCAGGCTTTGGATAAGTACAGTTTTGATGCTGCTTTTGGTGGTGCTCGTCGTGATGAAGAAAAATCACGTGCAAAAGAGCGGATCTACTCTTTTCGTGACCGATCTCATCGTTGGGATCCTAAAAACCAACGGCCTGAGCTATGGCATAACTACAATGGGCAGGTCAATAAAGGAGAAAGTATTCGTGTTTTCCCACTATCAAATTGGACTGAACTCGATATCTGGCAATATATCTATTTGGAAAATATCGACATTGTTCCCCTGTACTTTGCAAAAGAACGACCAGTTATTCAGCGGGATGGGACTTTATTAATGGTAGATGATAACCGTATCGACCTACAACCTGGCGAAGTGGTTAGCCAGCAAAAAGTGCGTTTTAGGACATTAGGTTGCTGGCCACTGACTGGAGCTGTGCCATCAGAAGCACAAACGCTGCCTGAGATCATAGAAGAAATGTTGATTTCCACGACAAGTGAGCGGCAGGGGCGGCTGATTGATAGCGACCAATCCGCTTCGATGGAGTTGAAAAAGCGCCAAGGTTATTTTTAGTGGGCAAGGTGAATACGCAAAGTCAGGAGAAAAATCATGGCACAAGCCGTTTATAATGAATCAATCGCTCATCAAATTGAACAGCAAGGTGGTGTAGAGCCTTATTTATTGGCGCAGCAACAAAAAGGATTATTGCGTTTTTTAACCTGTGGCAATGTGGATGATGGTAAAAGCACCTTAATCGGCCGTTTACTGCATGATACTCGCCAAATATACCAAGATCAGCTGTCAACTCTGCAAAGTGACAGTAAGCGGATAGGGACTCAAGGGGAAAAGCTTGATCTTGCTTTGCTGGTGGATGGCCTTGCTGCTGAACGTGAGCAGGGGATCACAATCGATGTAGCTTATCGTTATTTTTCAACAGAAAAGCGCAAGTTTATTATTGCGGATACCCCCGGCCATGAGCAATATACGCGCAATATGGCGACAGGCGCATCAACTTGCTCACTTTCTATTTTGTTGATCGATGCTCGAAAAGGGGTACAGGAGCAAACGCGTCGACATAGTTTTATTAGCACATTACTTGGGATCCGCCATCTTATTGTTGCTGTCAATAAAATGGATCTAGTGGATTACAGTGAAACCACTTTTGACAAAATAAAGCAGGATTACCAAAAGTTTTCGACGGAATTGCCGGTTGATTTAAAGGTATGGTTTGTCCCTATTTCAGCCCTTGATGGCGATAACATTGTGAATGCTAGCGATAATTTTAAGTGGTATCAAGGTGATACATTATTATCGATATTGGAAAATGTCCAAGTGGAACAAAAAGCCTCGGAGCAAGCTTTGCGTTTTCCTGTGCAATATGTGAACCGCCCAAATTTAGACTTTCGTGGATACAGCGGAACATTATCATCAGGGGTTGTGGCAGTGGGACAAAAGGTCAAAGTATTGCCATCCGGTGCCACCTCAGCAATCAAAGAAATTGTGACATTTTCAGGATTACAAGATTTTGCGGTGCCAGGGGAAGCGATTACATTAGTGCTTGAGGATGAAATTGATATTAGTCGTGGCGACTTGATTGTCGCACAAGATGAAATCTTACAAAGCACACAGCATGCCTCTGTCGATGTGGTATGGATGTCTGAACAGTCGTTAGTTCAAGGCCAGCAACTGGATATTAAAATTGCAGGAAAACGCAGTCGGGCAAAAGTGGAAAATATTCAATATCAAATTGATATCAATAATTTAACGCAGAAAGTGGCGACAGAGCTGCCGTTGAATGGGATTGGTTTAGTGGAATTTTCCTTTGATGAACCATTGTTACTGGAAAACTATCAACGCAATGCAGACACAGGCGGAATGATTTTTATTGATAGACTCACCAATGTGACTGTCGGAGCGGGCTTAGTCCGTGAAACACAAACCCCTGTCTTTGAACAACCCAGCGATTTTAGTGAATTTGAAATTGAGCTAAATAAATTAGTTCGCCGCCATTTCCCACATTGGGGTGCGCGCGATGTATTGGGTGGGAAATAGCACGGATGACAAAAGAAAACCATATTGTTTGGCATCAACATGCAGTAACTCGCCAGTTACGTGAGAGTAATAATGGCCACAAAGGTGCCGTGTTGTGGTTCACCGGGTTATCAGGTTCAGGAAAGTCAACATTGGCGGGGGCAATAGAGCACCAACTTACGTCCATGGGAATGAAAACCTATTTACTGGATGGCGATAATATTCGCCATGGTTTATGCGGCGACTTAGGGTTTAATGAGGCTGATAGGCAAGAAAATATCCGTCGAGTGGGGGAGGTGGCGAAGCTAATGGTTGATGCAGGGTTAATTGTTGCGACTGCCTTTATTTCACCTTTTCAAGACGATAGGCAGAAAGTCCGTGACTTATTTGAACCCGATCAATTTTTTGAGCTGTACGTGGATACCCCGGTAAGTATTTGTGAACAGCGAGACCCTAAAGGGTTATATCAACAAGCGCGGGAAGGGAAAATTAAACAATTCACCGGAATTGACTCCCCTTATGAAGAACCGCAACACCCTGAGCTGCATCTGGATGGGCAGCAACCGATTTCGGATTCCCTTTCCCAAATTATTGCGCTTTTATTGCGCAATCATGTCATTCAACTAGATTATTAATACAGCTTAAATACCCCCTTTATTTTATCCGATGGTAAAATAAGGCGGTATTTTGCGGATCAAAAACCGACTTAATCTGACTTTTTATCACAATTTTAGTATCACAGTAGCGTCAATCGTTGAGTTATGGGATGATTAGCAAATCATTTCAGGGGGCAAAATGGGTAAATTAACGCTACTATTAATTGCGATATTAGCTTGGTTACAGTATTCCTTATGGTTAGGCAAAAATGGCATACATGACTACGTACAAGTCAAAGATGATGTCGCTGCTCAGGAAATTGTAAATTCGCGCTTAAAAATGCGTAATGAACAGCTATTCGCTGAAATCAATGACTTAAATGATGGCCAAGATGCGATTGAAGAACGAGCTCGAACTGAGCTTGGGATGATCAAACCCGGAGAGTCATTTTATCGAATGGTTAAAGAAAGTAATAACCAGAAATAGACACAATAATATGATGTCAAAATAGTGTACCCATTAGCCTGATAATTTCTGATGTAAGAATTCAATAATGACAAATCCAAACCATGCCCCACAAAACAATCTCCCGCAAATTGTTGCATTGATCCCTGCGGCTGGGGTCGGTAGCCGTATGAATGCAGAGTGCCCAAAACAATACTTGCAGGTTGCAGGTAAAACAATCATTGAACACACCATAAGCGCATTGCTTGAAAATGATAAAGTGCAAGAGATTGTGGTTGCTTTGAGTGCGGAAGACGATTATTTTCAGCAACTTGCAATTGCTAATGACCCTCGTGTGACGACGGTTATTGGTGGCAAAGAGCGTGCCGATTCAGTATTAGCAGGTCTGGATTTTTTAATCACTAACCCCAACTTTTCAGATTGCTGGGTATTAGTACATGATGCCGCGCGCCCCTGCCTTCATCAATCAGATTTAAATGAAATTATTCAATTAGCAGCGGAACAAAATTGTTGTGGTGGGATCCTCGCTGCCCCAGTGCGTGATACCATGAAACGCAGCTCAACAGCCAGTCAATTAATTGACCATACCGTTGAACGTGAAGCGTTATGGCATGCCCTTACACCACAATTTTTTCCGTTAATATTATTACGGGATTGTCTAAGTAAAGCCTTGAAAGAAAACGCAGTAATCACCGATGAAGCTTCTGCGCTAGAATATTGCGGCCATCAACCGATGTTAGTGGCTGGCCGCGCTGATAATTTAAAAGTGACGCGCCCAGAAGACCTCACTTTAGCGGAATTTTATCTTTCAAGAATGAACAATTAAGGAAAAAAAATGAGAATCGGACACGGTTTTGACGTACACAAATTTGGTGGCGAAGGCCCTATCATCATTGGTGGCGTGCGTATCCCTTATGAACAAGGTTTACTTGCGCACTCTGACGGTGATGTGGTATTGCATGCGTTAACCGATGCAATTCTCGGCGCAGCTGCATTAGGGGATATCGGTAAATTATTCCCTGATACTGACCCTGCCTATAAAGGGGCGGATAGCCGAGTACTATTGAGAGACGCATTTTGCCATGTACGTGCCAAAGGGTATCGCATTGGGAATATTGATATTACCATCATGGCTCAGGCGCCAAAAATGTTGCCACACATAGCTCAAATGCGTGTGAATATTGCCGAAGACCTAGAGTGTCACATGGATGATGTCAATGCGAAAGCGACCACGACAGAACAATTAGGTTTTGTGGGTCGTAAAGAAGGCATTGCCTGTGCTGCGGTTGTTCTTTTAATAAAAGATAATAGTAATGAAAGTAATGAATGTTCAGTACCTGCATGGTAAGCCATTATCTTCTGGCACATTAAAAAGTGTCCCAGAAGATTTTATCGTCAAAGAAGACTTGGGCTTTGAGCTAGATGGCGAAGGCGAACATGTCATGGTTCGCGTGGAAAAAACAGGCTGCAATACGGTGTTCGTTGCGGAACAACTTGCAAAGTTTGCTAAAATTTCAGCCAGAGCTGTCAGTTACGCAGGTTTAAAAGACAGGCACGCTGTGACGGAGCAATGGTTCTGTTTGCAAATGCCAGGTAAAGAAACGCCTGTTTTTTCAACATGGCAGCTAGAAGGCTGCCGAATACTGGCAGTCACCAGACAAAAACGTAAATTACGTATTGGTTCCTTGAAAGGAAACCAGTTCGAAATAACCTTGCGTGATATTTCGGATGCGAAAGATGTCGAACAACGTTTACACAAAGTTGCATTATCAGGGGTACCTAATTACTTCGGTGAACAACGTTTTGGACGTGACGGGCAAAATTTAACGCAAGCGTTGCGTTGGGCAAACCAAGAAATCAACGTGCGTGAACGCAACAAGCGTAGCTTCTATCTTTCTGCTGCGCGTAGTGCCATGTTTAATCATGTGGCAAGTGAACGTATTGCAAATAATACTGCCCAACACGTGATGTTAGGTGATGCATTGCAATTAACGGGCAGAGGGAGTTGGTTTGTCGCGACACAAGATGAGTTTGCTACATTGCAACCTCGCTTAGAGTCCAACGAGTTAAGCATTACCGCGCCATTACCCGGTGATGGTGCGTTGGGAACTCAGGATGAAGCTCAGGCATTTGAAACTCAGTGTTTAGCGGATTACCAACCCTTTATCTCTTTAATGCAGCGCGAACGAGTTTCTTCAGCTAGAAGGGCGATAGTTGTTAAGCCACAAGACTTACAGTGGGAATGGTTGGATGACTCGACGGTAAAACTGAATTTTTTCTTAAACTCGGGTTGTTTTGCAACCAGTGTTGTGAGAGAAATTATTAATCAAAATGGGCAGGATAATGTCGATGCTAAAGATTTTATTGAGTAATGACGACGGGGTAAATGCGCCGGGAATTCAAACTCTTGCAGCTGCACTACGCCAATATTATCATGTTCAGGTGATTGCGCCTGATCGCAATCGTAGTGGGGCATCGAACGCATTAACATTAGATAAACCACTTAAAATTCAAACACTAAGTAATGGCGACCTTGCTGTACAGGAAGGCACACCAACAGATTGTGTCTATATTGGGGTGAATAAAGTGGTGCGCCCACGTCCTGATATTGTTGTATCTGGTATCAACTGTGGCCCTAATTTAGGGGATGATGTTATTTACTCAGGCACGGTTGCAGCGGCAACAGAAGGCCGCCATTTAGGTTTACCGTCAATTGCGGTATCGTTAGATGGGGAAACGCATTATGAAAGTGCCGCTAAAGTGACATGCGAGATCCTCGCACTTTTACAGACGAACCCATTGCGAGCAGGGAATATTTTAAATATTAATGTGCCTGATATCCCATACGAAGAAATTAAAGGTATCAAAGTTACTCGCTGTGGTAGTCGTCATGCCGCTTCTGAGGTATATAGCCTAGAGGACCCGAAAGGGAATACATTGTATTGGTTAGGTCCCGTTGGGGAAATTCGTGATGCCAGTCCTGGAACGGATTTTGAAGCCGTGAAAAATGGGTATGTTTCAATCACCCCATTACAAGTTGACCTAACCGCTTATAAAGCACACTCATTAGTGGAAGAGTGGCTTGAAAAATCAGGAGTGTCAGTAAAATGAATACAGGGCTCATGAAAGAACTTTTGGCTCAATTACGCCAACAGGGAATTCACGATGAGCGCCTATTAGATGCCATTTCACTCGTTCCGCGGGAACGGTTTGTGGATGAAGCGCTCTCCCATAAAGCCTATGATAATATCCCATTACCTATTGGTCATGGGCAAACTATTTCACAGCCGTATATTGTTGCTAAAATGACGGCACTATTGGCTTTAGCACCGGATGATCACGTTCTCGAGATAGGGACAGGCTCAGGGTATCAAACTGCAGTATTGGCACACTTGGTTAAGCATGTTTTTTCTGTTGAGCGGGTAAAAAGCTTGCAGTGGGCCGCAAAGCGGCGCCTGAAACAGCTTGATTTACATAATATTTCAACACGCCATGGTGATGGTTGGGAAGGTTGGCAATCAAAAGGGCCTTTTGATGCCATCATAGTTACTGCGGCACCAACAGAAATACCAACTCTACTATTGGGGCAATTAAAAGATGGTGGGCGAATGGTTTTACCTGTCGGTGATAAAGAACAAGCGCTGAAGCTAATTACTCGACGTGGTAATGATTACCATACGAATTTTATTGAAAAAGTTCGTTTTGTCCCATTGGTTGCCGGTGACCTCCTTTAACCTATTTGCAATGGTATTTAAAAAAATGATTATAAAAATAATCGATTTAAATTAAATATCATTGTAAAGGTTTCATTAACGCAAATAGCAGTAAAACTATTCCAAATATGATATTTTACCCAGCTGAATTCGAGGGAATAGCTTAAACTGTTAGTCATTTTCTCAAATTGTTATATTTTTAATATATTTAACTTGTTCACTATTTTGTATTTCTGCTTTAATAAGTGAAATATTTTATGATAACTCTATTGCTGACATTATTTTGAATTGTCACGTCAGATTTTTCTTCACGGGAGAAGAAGCATGAAAATTGTTAGCCCTATAAGCAGAATTCGATGGGCCGTCATCTTTTCATTTAGCGGAGCGCTATTGGCAGGTTGTTCTACACCGTATCATACAGCAGCACCTATTTCGAGTGTGAATGATAGCCAATCTAGCCAGCCAACGGTGCAAAGGACGACACCGGCCTCGTCACCAAATACGGGTATGAGCACGGCAATGCCATCGTCTCGTCCAAATTTATCAAGTAATACAAATACTCAGCCTGTAAGCCGTAGTTCAGCACCGGTAACAACTAATGGTGAAGGGCGCATAGTATACAACCGTGACTATGGCAGTATTCCAAAAGGCAGTTATAGCGGTAATAGTTATACGGTCCAGCGTGGTGATACATTATTCTATATTGCATACTTAACCGGTAATGATTTCCGTGAGTTAGCATCGAGAAACAATATTTCAGAACCTTACAGTCTAAATGTAGGGCAGGTTATTAATATTGGTAACACAAATGTGAACTCGAACACTCAATTAGCGGCAAATTCATCAAATAGTCATCAGCAAGCGGTTGATCTTCGAACAACTAATGAGTATCCTGCAAACAGTGGTGGTCAAAATTCAGGTAAGATGTTGCCTAATAATAAGAAACCTGCGACACAGGCTTCAACGACAACAACAACCTCGACAACAACCGCTTCTACTGCAGTCAGCAGTACAAATAATTCGTCAATAAAATGGCGTTGGCCAGCAGAAGGGAAAATGATTGAAGGTTTCTCTGATGCTCAAGGCGGGAACAAAGGGGTAGATATCGCCGGTTCTCGTGGTCAAGCTGTGCTTGCTGCTGCGCCAGGAAAAGTCGTTTACGCAGGTAATGCTTTGCGTGGATACGGAAATCTAATAATTATAAAACATAACGATGACTACTTAAGTGCTTATGCTCACAACGATACATTGCTTGTGCGTGATCAGCAGGACGTCACTGCGGGTCAAAAAATAGCCACTATGGGTAGTACTGGAACTAGTTCGGTTAGACTACACTTTGAAATTCGTTACAAGGGAAAATCAGTAAACCCGTTGCGCTATTTGCCGCAGCGATAAACTGGGTAGAGTGTTTTGGCATTCTACCCGCATTATCTAGGGTAGGAGTCACTGATGAGCCAAAGTTCGCTGAAAGTTAACGAGTTATACAATGACCTCGATGAAAGTAATTTAAATGACACTTTTGATGAGAGTCAGTTTAAAGAAGAGGATCTGGTTACTGAGCTAGATGACGAAATGGATTTACTCCAGAACACAAGTCAGCGTGTTCTGGATGCCACTCAAATTTATCTTAGTGAAATTGGGTTCTCACCACTCCTTACAGCAGAAGAAGAAGTTTTCTATGCAAGACGTGCATTGCGTGGTGATATCGCATCACGACAGCGTATGATAGAAAGCAACCTTCGTCTCGTTGTAAAAATATCACGCCGCTATAATAATCGAGGCCTTGCATTACTCGATTTGATAGAAGAAGGAAATCTTGGGTTAATTCGTGCCGTTGAAAAGTTTGATCCAGAAAAGGGGTTTCGCTTTTCAACATATGCAACGTGGTGGATCCGTCAAACGATCGAACGCGCTATCATGAATCAAACTCGAACTATTCGCCTTCCTATTCATATCGTTAAAGAACTCAATATTTACCTCCGTACTGCACGTGAATTAGCCCAGAAGTTGGACCATGAGCCAAGCCCTGAAGAGATCGCTGAGCAGCTAGATAAACCTGTCGAAGATGTCAGTAGGATGTTACGTTTAAATGAACGTATCACATCTGTTGATACGCCAATTGCAGGGGACTCAGAGAAATCTTTGCTTGAGGTATTGTCTGATGATAATGATTCAGGTCCAGAAAATACAATTCAAGATAATGACTTAAAAGAAAATATTGTTAAGTGGTTATATGAATTGAACCCAAAACAAAGGGAGGTTTTAGCACGACGTTTTGGGCTTTTAGGCTATGAAGCGGAAACTCTAGAAGAAGTTGGCCGTGAAATAGGGTTAACAAGAGAACGTGTTCGCCAGATCCAAGTCGAAGGTTTAAAGCGATTGAAAGATATTTTACATGGAGAAGAGCTGACCTTAGAGTCGATATTTAATATGTAGATGTTGATTCGATAGTTAAAAACCCCTATAAGCTAATGTTTATAGGGGTTTTTGTATGTAAAGAATAGAGAGTGAGCTTAATTAATGGGAACACCACTGTGAAATTTAAAATCGTCATCCGGTGTTGAAATTAATTCAGCTTCAATAATGCCAAAATAATTAACTCGTTCAGTAATATCTTGTTTGCTAATTAATTGTGCTAAGTGCAAATAATCTTGATAGTGGCGAGCTTCTGAGCGTAATAATGAAATATAAAAATTTGCAAGCTGCTCATCAAGAAATGGGGCTAATTTAGCAAAACGCTCACAAGAACGTGCTTCGATATAAGCTCCAATAATTAGTTTATCAACTAAGGTTTTTGGATCATGGGGGTCGACATGGCTCAACAACCCTTTAGCATAACGGCCTGCAGTGATGCCATCGTATGGAATATTACGTTCATGCATAATCTCTAGAACTTGGTAAAAATGATGAAGTTCCTCTTTGATTAGCAGGACCATTTTATCAATTAAATCTTGACTATAAGGTGATTGTTTTTTTGCCAATATTTGTTTAGAAACCTGATTTTTGTTTCTTAATGTATGGATGTCACCAACCCTATCATAAGCAAATGATTCATAAGGTTTAAACCATTCAAGTAGCACTGCAGCACTGTCTTTATCGACAGCATACTTGCGAATTAAAAACATCGCACTTTGCGCGGCCTTTAACTCGCATAATAAATGGTCTTTTAAGATAATGGGCAAGTTTTCAGGCAAACTCGCTTTTTTTACCCACGCATCAGGTGTTTCACATTGCAGAAACTGCCTGATTGGTGCGAGTAACTGTGCATACTCATCCATGTTAGTTATCCATATCCTTTAACCGATAAATCCAATCTAGGGCTTGGCGTGGAGTGAGTTTATCTGGATCAATTTCAGCTAGAGCCGTTAATACTGGTGATGGCTCGACATCTTCTGTGGTTAAAAAGCTCAGTTGTGCGCTATCCACATGGCTCGCATTGGCATTGTTTGAGATAACTTCAAGTTCTCTAAGTTTTTGTTTTGCCCGTTTAATCACATCCTTTGGTACACCGGCAAGAGAAGCGACAGCAAGGCCATAGCTTTTGCTAGCGGCACCGTCTTGAACGTTATGCATAAAAGCAATGGTATCACCGTGTTCAATAGCATCGAGATGGATATTGACCGCACCTTCGAGTTTCTCAGGGAGTGTTGTTAATTCAAAGTAATGGGTTGCAAATAATGTCATTGCCTTGATTTTATTCACTAAATTCTCAGCGCAAGCCCAAGCAAGAGAAAGACCATCATAGGTTGAAGTCCCGCGACCAATCTCATCCATTAGCACTAAGCTATTCTCTGTTGCATTATGAAGAATATTAGCGGTTTCTGTCATTTCCACCATGAATGTTGAACGGCCAGATGCAAGGTCATCCGAGGCGCCGACACGGGTGAAAATGCGATCGACTGGGCCTATCACCGCTTTGCTGGCAGGGACGAAACTACCGATATACGCTAACAGGGTAATCAATGCGGTTTGGCGCATATAGGTACTTTTACCGCCCATGTTTGGACCTGTGATGATCAATAAACGACGCTGCGGTGACAGCGATAATGGGTTGGAAATAAACGGTTCGCTAAGCACTTGTTCTACTACAGGGTGGCGACCCTCGGTAATTTGAATACCCGGTTTCTCAGTCAGTTGTGGGCAAGCGTAGCCTAGAGTTTGTGCTCTTTCCGCAAGGTTGGCTAGGACATCTAGCTCAGCGAGTGCTTCAGCACTGGTTTGCAACGCAGCAAGATGAGGTAATAGCATATCAAACAGCTCATCATACAGCGCTTTTTCAATAGCGAGTGCTTTTCCTTTTGATGTCAATACCTTATCTTCATACTCTTTGAGTTCAGGAATAATATAGCGTTCCGCATTTTTTAACGTTTGGCGACGGACGTAATGGATAGGCGTTAAATGGCTTTGACCGCGGCTAACTTGAATATAGTAGCCATGAACTGCGTTATAACCGACTTTTAGGGTATCGATCCCCAGTTTTTCCCTCTCACGAATTTCGAGTCTATCGAGGTAGTCGGTTGCTCCATCAGCAAGAGCACGCCATTCATCGAGTTCACTGTTATAACCTGGGGCGATAACTCCGCCATCACGTACCAATACAGGCGGCGCATCAATAATCGCTTTTTCAAGTAAGTCTTGTAACTCATCAAATTGACCAATACGATTTTGAAGAGCTTGTAAATACGAACAACTTGATTGGCTTAGTATTTGATGAATATCTTGGTATTGCTGGAATGCGTAACGCATACGGGTTAAGTCACGTGGGCGTGCGGAACGCAGTGCTAAGCGTGCTAATACACGTTCTAAATCCCCTATTTGGCGCAAAAATGGTTGCAATTCAAAACCGCATTCTTGCAATGCACTAATAGCTTGTTGGCGGTTATTTAATACTTGAATATTACGCAATGGGGTATGTAGCCAACGTTTTAGCATACGGCTACCCATTGGGGTCACACACATATCTAAAATGGCGGCAAGTGTGTTTTCTGTACCACCGGCAAGGTTTTGCGTGATTTCTAAATTGCGACGAGTCGCTGCATCCAAAATGACATTATCATTTTGTTTTTCCATCACAATACTGCGAATATGGGGCAGTGAAGTACGCTGAGTATCTTTTACATATTGCAATAGGCAACCTGCGGCTCTGAGCGCTTTATGGGCATCTTCAACCCCAAAACCGATTAAATCTTTCGTGCCAAACTGTAAACCGAGCTGTTGTTTTGCTGTATCGAGTTCATATTCCCACAATGGGCGACGACGTAGGCCTTTATTATGTTCAATTAATGCCATACTGGCGAAATCTTCGGGGTATAGAAGTTCAGCAGGGCGAGTGCGCTGCAGTTCGGCTTGTAATGCCTCTTCGTCGGCAATTTCACTAATAATAAAGCGACCGGAGGTAATATCTAATGTTGCGAAACCAAAACCTTGTTGGTCTTGCCATACCGCGGCTAAAAGGTTGTCTTGCCTTTCATTTAATAGGGCTTCATCGGTAATGGTGCCTGGTGTCACAATGCGTACTACTTGACGCTCAACTGGCCCTTTACTGGTCGCTGGGTCGCCAATTTGCTCACAAATGGCGACGGATTCACCCATTTGTACTAATTTAGCTAAGTAACCCTCTGCAGCATGGTGAGGAACACCCGCCATAGGGATCGGCTGCCCTGCGGATTGACCTCGCTTGGTGAGGGAAATATCTAACAGTTGAGACGCTTTTTTAGCATCATCAAAAAACAGTTCGTAGAAGTCACCCATGCGATAAAACAGCAGTATGTCTGAATGTTGTGCTTTTAGTTTTAGATACTGCTGCATCATTGGTGTGTGGGATTCGAAACTTTGCTTATCAGTCATAATGTTGTCTGTTCTAACGTATTGAGTTAACTAAATTCTGTGAGGTGTTCAGAGACTAAAATACCACAGATCGTCTCAAATGAGAGTAGGCAAACGAGTTAGCCATGGATTTCTCTATGGTATTACGTTGAGGTTATCGGGAGCAACGTGCATTTGGTGATAAAGTGTCTGAAATATGTATTAGTGATACAAAGGTAAAATTGATGACTAAAAATGAAATTTATGTAGGCATGTTGTTCTGGATTTTGCCTCATATTAGGAATATGCAAATTCAAGATAAAAATCTAGACTGCAGGATTAGTCTTATTACTATGAGTAAATACTAAGAATAGTCCATAAAGTTAGTGTGTTATATCGATTTTTTTATTCGTATAAGTTAAAAAGGCACTTCATATACAAATTGAGAGGTTTTTATGAAGTTAAGTACATCAAAAGCATTATTTATCGCTGCAGCAATGACTATGCCTGTGATGGTTTATGCTAGTAATGTCCCAGTACCTGGGTTAGCAACGGATCCTCTCAACGAATGCTATGAGCAGATTGCAGATGCTCCACGGACAGCAGTTCAAGCATGTTTACAAAGTAAGCTAGATAGAGCAGATGAGATGATGAGTAAATCACTTGCAGATAATGAAACTGAACTGAAAAAAATTGACTCTTCTGCAACAGCACAAGCGATTGCTTCTCTAAAAAAATCACAGGATGCTTTTCTGGCGTTCAGAACCAGTGAGTGTCAACGTCAAGGTGATGCTTTACTTGGTGGAAGCGGAATAGGGGATGTGATGTTAGCGTGTAAGGTTAAACTGACTTATTTCAGAATTGAAGCGCTGAGTCTTTAATCGTATTTTTCATTATGTATTTTGGCGCCTTTATGTATGTCATGATGCGCTATTATCTAATATAGAAAAAACGTCTTTTCCCCTTAATTAACTTCTTAATTTTTAGTAAGGGCTTTTTAGTCATATCTTATGTCGTTATTATGAATACCCCTCTTTGAGCTAATATAAGTCGCCGAGGAGTATTTTAGTTACTGAGCCGCCTTTTTCAGTTTTTCAACTTGTTCGGCGGTGACGGGTTTACCTTGTCCTCCCCACTCAGCACGTGCCCATGAAATTAAATCTGCCATTTCTTGAGGCGTTAAATCATCGGCAAAACTTGGCATGGCATACATACGCTGCCCATTCGGGAAGGTGGTGGTTGGAATACCGGTTAATACCACACTGATAAAGGTTTCAGGGCTGTCCATGGCTAGGATGGCATTACCTTTCAACGCTGGAATACCATTTGGCACACCTTCTCCGGTGATCCCGTGGCAACCTGCGCAGGTAGACATATACATCAAGCGACCGGTTTCCATGATTTGACTGACATCACCCACTTCTGGTGAGTTTGCCTCCGGTAATGGCGCTGGTGGGGCTTTGGCTCCGAGTATTTTTCCGTGTTTATCGGTCATCAAATAAATCGCCATGTCATCAACATCGCTTTTTTTCATCTGACTAGTCGAAAAATGAGTCACTGTGCTCATATCTGCAAATGCAGAGCCTTGCGGGGCATTACCTGTCAGTAAAAACTGGCTCAAGGAGGCGGTATCGTACCCATGCTTAGAAAGCGCTTCGGCCGTGATATCAGGGATCGCTAAACCGGCTTCTTCACCCCCTTGAAGTGACCGTGAAAACTCGACGCCCATCATTAGGTTACGTGGTGAGTGGCAAGCACCGCAGTGTGCCAAACCTTCGACAATATACGCACCACGGTTCCACTCGGCAGAGCGTTGCGGGTCATGGGGCGCATTTTGTTTAGGAAAGTTGAGCAAAGTCCAGAAGTTCATAAATGGGCGAACGGGTAGGACAAATACCCCGGTATTTTCTTTGTTTGGCACCGCCATTGGTGGAAGTGACATCACATAAGCATACAGGGCATCAATATCTTCCGATGTGGTCATATGGGTAAATACAAACGGCATCGCAGGGTAGAGATTACCTCTCTCTTTGCCAATTCCGTCTTTTAAAGCACGATGGAAATCAGCACGGGTATAGTTACCGATACCAAATTGCTTATCAGGCGTGATATTTGTGGAGTAAATGGTACCGAAAGGGGTTCCGATAGCACGACCACCCGCAGCCAATGGGCCTTCAGGTAATGAGTGGCAACCAAAGCAATCCCCAGCGGTTGCCAGTTCTTGCCCTCTAGGCAGTAACTTGGCGACTTCTTCTGAGGTCAGCGGTTTATCTAAATCAGGGCCGATACTGGAGGTACGAAAAGCGCCAAACAGGATCGCAAGCATTAATATTATGAATAATAAGATAATAATATAAATGCTTTTACGTAGAGAGCTGGATTTAGCCATGATGTTTCCCCCTAGTCGATCACGCAGCCAGGAGTGTCGAGAGCGACTTTCCTCACAGCTTCATAGTAGCGTACATAACCTGTACAACGGCAAATATGCTCATTGAGGGCTTCTTCAATCGCATGTTCGAGTTGGTCACGTTTCACTGGATTTTTCTTCAGTTTATCAATAAATACCGTCGCGCCCGTGACAAAACCGGGCGCACAATAACCGCATTGGAACGAAAAGTTTTCGATAAAAGCTTGTTGAATTGGCGTTAATTCAACAACTTTGCCTTGTTCATCCAGTTTGGCTTGCCCTTCGATGGTGACAATATTTTTATTGTTGAAATAATGGGCACCAAAGATACAGGTGCGGCTTTCAACCGTTGTGCCATCGGGCTGGATTTCCATAATGGTGCAAGCATGGCAGATCCCTTGTCCGCAACCAAAGTGGGTGCCAGTGAGGTCTAGGTATTCATGTAGAAACTCAATCATTGGCATCCCAACAGGGACATCAATAGGACCAATTTTTTGGCCGTTAATGGTCAGTGTTAGTGGCTTGCGCTCAATAATCGGAACGGCATTGTTGATTTTCATGAGAGTGCCTTTTTAATTTTATCTACCGTAATAGGGAATTCATAGAAACGCTTGCCTGTTGCATGGGTTAATGCATTGCTCGTCGCAGGTAAGATTGGGATCATCCCCAGTTCAGCCATGCCTTTTGGTGGCGAAGTTTCTGAGAGAGGTGGTAAGTAATCAATGGTTTGCTGCCAAACTGCCACATCTTTTGCGCGCGGTAGGACATAACGATTAAAGTTCCATGTCCCATTACCTGGTCCATTTTCATACAGTGGTAATTCTTCCATCAATGCATGGCCGATACCCATCGCGGTACCCCCTTGAATTTGGCCTGAAACCAATTCAGGGACAATCATCGTACCGGGATCCATAATCATATGGTGGCGCATGATATCGACCTCACCCGTCATCGTGTTGACGTTGAGCTCGACTAGGCAAGAAGCGGGTGTAACCGTTGTGGGGGCTGCTTTTGCGCGTTGTGTGGGTGGGTAATAGGCAATTTTACGTTTAATAAAATGGTAACCGCCAGTTGTCATCTGTTTTTTCAGCTCTTGTGGCGCACCCTCGCCATAACGAACGGATATCGCATCAAGAGGCAGATTTTTTAAGCCCACAGTTGGGATATCGAACTCTGCGCGAGCCCACTGCCAGCTGGAATAGCCGTGAACAGCAACCCCGGTGATGAGCCCCATCTCATGGGCTCTTTTGGCTAAAATGTCAAAAGGAATGGGCTTCATTCCGCCACCGCCAATACCTTCTGGGCCGACACGAATATCCGCAAACTCGACATTTAGGCCGTTGAACGCACCGCCGCCGGGGCCTTCACTCCAAATACTTTTGGCCGCAGGCCAGAGGGTATTTTCCAATAAAAAATGGCCAGCTTGGCGCGTGCCGAACCCAATGTAATAAACACCGCTCGATGAACTCATGTCAGGGATCAGAGCCGGCGTCCAATAGGGATCCGTTTTGGACAACTCGTCTTGTTTTTTCTGATCTGCCCAACTGGTTTTGAGTGGGAGTTCTTCAAATTCCGTTACACCAAACTCAACCACATCAGGGGCTTTGCTGAGTGCTTGCCACACCATCACTTGCTGTGCGGTTGTACCACCGGTACCAATCTCTTGCATACAATGGCGCATTGTTAGTTTGCCATTGATATCAAATTCGAGGGAAAGAATGGTTGGGACGCCACTAGAGCCATAAACTTGCTGCACTTGTGCGAATCCAACACCGTATAGCTTACCGGGGTTTTTCGCTTCATAATCGGCTTTGTTTTTCTCACGTTCGACCCAAATCGGGTGTTTTTCCGCGAGGTTTAACATTTCGACATTGCGAGGGTCACCGGCGATAACACCGCCTTGTGTATTCGGATAACCTTCTAAAATGGCATTACGACGGCGTAGTTCGATTGGGTCAATATTGAGGTTGTGAGCGATTTCATCGACCATCAATTCAGTGACAGCCATCGATTGCAAGGAACCAAAGCCACGCATTGAGCCCGCTTCGACAGCCGGAGTGGCCATGGCGAGAGCAGTGAGGTCTGATTTAGGGAAATAATAAATAGATTGGGCACCACGTACCGCAACGTGGGATACGGCAACGGAGAGGTTTTCACGGCCTCCACCATTACAGTTGTAAGTACCTTTTAAGACATCAAATTTACCGGTTTTTTTATCACCAATAATGGTGACATCCATCTCAATGGAGTGGCGTTTCATCCCCATTTGGAATTGTTCATAGCGGTCATTTGCCATGCGAACAGGCAAGCCATCAGCGTAGAAACTAGCAACCATCGAATAGAACGGAAAAACTGAATAGTCTTTTGAGCCGTAACCAACAGTAGAACCGGTTAATAACACAATGTTTTCGACGGAAAAATATTTGTTGTGTTTAGATAGCTCAGCAGCAGCATTGACGACACCCGCAGGAGATTGCGTTGCGGTTAAGATATGCAGCGTTTTGGTTTGTGCGTCATACCAAGTATTACAGTTATCAGGCTCCATCGCGCAAGGGTCGATGGATTGTGAAAAACCATGGCGTTCAATCACAAACTTATCAGGGTTCTGGCGAGCGGCTGCGATTTCTTGCTCAATTTGCCGTGCGTAGTCCATCGCTTTTTCTTGTTTATCAGGGCTCTTTTCTGCCTGATGCAGGGCTTGAATAAAGCCGCCACCACGATCTTTACGGATGACGGGTGGAATAGAAATGGCGTGTTTGGGGTCATAAGGTGGCCAAATAGGGGTATTGCCATCAAACCCACCTTTAATTCCTGAATCTTGATAAGGAGAAAAAATAGAAGGCGATAGTGGGGTGTCACCACCGATACGCACGTACCGTGCTGCACCGTAGTTAGCAGGCGGTTTTGGCCCTGTCACCGTTCCGTATTTTACGGTGTTTGTGGCAAAGCGTAACATCCGCTGTGCCGCACTGTATTTATCGAAATCATGATAAATCAAGATAGCAACAGGGTGGCCAATAATCGGTGGGGTATCTCCTAGGGGCACTAAAATATTGGTGCCATAGAAGCCTTTCCCCATACTGGTGTCTTGAGGGATATTTAAGCCATCACGGATAAGGTCTTCTTGTAAAACAACCTTATCAGGTTGTAGATTTGGCCCTAACATTGAAATATCAATGCCTTCAAAGGTTTTATCTGCCTCTGTCGCTTTTAACATAAAGGCATAGCTTTGTTTTTTGGGCCAGCCGGGGATGTCTTTAGCGCGGTAATCACGAGCAAAGTTTTTACGCCCAGTGACTTTTTCAACGCCATCCCAACGAAAACGTGCTTTACCGTTTTGACCAATCCAATCCGTTGATGGAGAGTCAGAATCGAGCTCCATTGCTATCGCAAAAGGGAGTTTGCCGACCATCACTGCAATACCCGCAATAGTGCCTAGTTTGATGAAATTGCGTCTAGAAATATGTCCCGACATGGTGTGCTCCCTGATTATATTTTTAGGGTTTTTATTATGAACAATGGAGATAAATAATACTTTTTAGCCATGTACTATAAGGTTGTTTTATTTCGATTAAATTAGCTCACAATTCGATGGCTAATATCAGATAGCTCAGTAAGTTACACAAATATTATGGGTATCTATAATGATATATCAAGAATCAATAAGGGGATTTATAAAACAAAGTGAATAATATTGTTGGAGTCATCTTAATATGACAGTGTTGAATAAAATAACTGAGCTTTATTAGAATATAATTTATGTAAATGACATCAATTCTTATTAATGAATAATTAAATCAATATGCATTTAATTATATAAAGTATATTTGTATTCGGTTATTAAATAGAAAACTATTGGGCTCGTTAAATACAAACAAGCCCGATAGTTCATTTTTTGTCATTATTGACGTAAAGATTTAATCTGCTCAGGGGTGACATCGGCAGGCTGTCCTCCCCATTGAACGCGAAGGAAGTTCACTAACTCGCTAATTTGTTGGTCATTTAGCTTATTAGCAAACCCCGGCATGCTTTGCATGTTTTGGTTATTAGGAAACGGTTGTTCAGGCAAACCATCTAAAATAGCGTTAATTAGGTTAGTGCTATCCGCATCACGTAATGTTGAATTCCCTTTCATGGCCACCGCCACATTCGGTTTGCCGCTACCATCATAGGAGTGGCAGCCGGAGCAGGTTTCTAAATAAATTTGGCGGCCTTGTGCGTTACCTTCCCCCATTCTTAATGGTGAAGTGGCTGGTGGGTTATCGCCCATTAAATAGGTGGCTATGGCACTATTATCTTCTGGAGTTAAATGTTGTGAACTCAGATAAATTACAGGGTGCATATCACTGTAGGCGGAACCTTGCGGCGTGAGCCCAGTCATGAAAAACTGCTGTAAATCTTCTTTTGTCCATCCTCGTTCTGCAAGCGCTTTCGGGGTAATATCTGGCGCCATAAAACGGCCTAATGCACCGCCTTTCATAAAGTTATCCAAATCCATTTCACCCAATTTCCCTCTTGGGGTATGGCATTCGGCACAATGCTCTAATACATTAACTAAATACCGGCCACGTAGCCATTCAGAGGAGCTACCTTGTGAGCTATCGGGGAGTGGTTTATCGTTAAAAAACAATAAATTCCAGCCAATCATAGCCATACGTTGGTTTAGTGGGAATGGCAATGAATTTTCAGGTGGCGCGACATCAACAGCGGGTTGACTCATCAAATAACTGTAAATAGCGTCAGAATCTTCACGAGTGATCCCTTTGTAAGAGGTATAAGGCATTGCCGGATAAAGATTTTTACTCGGCGGTGAAATTCCTTGGGTCAGTGCTTTATAAAAATCATCTTTTGTCCAGCGGCCGATACCAAAGTCAGCTGAGGGCGTTAAGTTACTGCTGTAGATGGTACCAAATGGGGTATCGAGTGGAAAACCACCGGCTAATGGTGCGCCATCAGCACTGGTGTGGCACGCAGCGCAGTCACCGGCCAATGTGAGATAACGACCTCGCTCAATTTCTTGAGGCGTCGCGGTGACTTTTTGTACCGGGCCATCTAAGGTACGGCTTTCATACCAGTAGAGCACCGCCCAAACGATGATAGCGATGGCTATCAACCATAAAATAATTCGTTTGATCATTTTATTGCCTCCTTGATAAGACCAGGAGTCGCCAGAACCACATCGCGTACCGCTTCATAATAGCGGACATAGCCCGTACAACGGCAAATATGGTTATTTAGAGCTTGTTTGATAGCCTCTTCTAAGTCTGCTTCTGCAATCGGGTTTCGCTGAAGTTCTTCAATAAATACAGTCGCTGCATTTACAAAACCTGGGGTACAGTAGCCACACTGAAAACTGAAATGCTCAACAAAAGCTTGTTGAACTGGGGATAATTTTACCTCCCCGTTTTCTTCTTTGGTGGCAGCCCCTTCGATAGTTCGAATGCTTTTATTATTGAAAAAATGTGCGCCAGTAATGCAGGTACGGATCTCTTCGCTAGTACCGGATGGATTATCTAAGATAACAACGCAAGCATGGCAGATGCCTTGACCACAGCCTAGTCGAGAACCTGTTAGGTCAACATATTCATGAAGAAAGTCGATCATCATGAGGCCTTCAGGCACGTCCATTGGTCCATACTGTTGGCCATTAATGGTTAAGGTAAGGGGAAGGAAATTTAGGCTCATGATATTACCTCTAAAATGTCTTTTGCGCGTACAGGCAAATGCAAGAAATGATGACCAGTTGCATCTGCAATGGCATTGACGATGGATGAAACCACCGGGATCATAACAACCTCAGCAACGCCTTTCGGCGGGTCAGTGTCCGAAAGTCCGGGTAAGACTTCGTTGGTTTGTTGCCAAACAGCAACGTCACTGGCAAGCGGGAGATGATAACGGTTGAAGTTCCATGTCCCATTACCGGGGCCATCTTCGTAGAGAGGTAAATATTCATGGAGCGCATGGCCGATACCCATTGCTAATCCACCTTGAATTTGCCCTGAAACCAGTTGTGGAACGATAAGATTACCGCACTCCACCACGCTATGGTGATTCAGCAATTCGACTTGCCCAGTCGCTTTATCAATGGATAGTTCGCTAACGGTAGCGACGGCACTGTAGTAAGTGACTCCGGCATTATTTCTTTGTGTATCAGGGTAATACGCTTTTTCGCGGTGGCAAACTTGGTATTCTTTATCGGCAAATCGTAGCGATAGCCCATCAATCGGTAAACGGCGGGTTTCACCCTGAATAGGAAAATCGGCTTCAGCCCATTGCCAGCGGTTAAATACGTGGCACACTGCGCCAGTTACCCCGCCCATTGCAAAAGTGCGTTCAATTAAGCGCGGTAAGCTAAGCACCTCAAGCCCATCAGCGGTTAAGCCTTCAGCAACCCAACGAGCATCCTCACGGCGAACAACGAGAGGAGCAGCTTGCCCGCCACCAATGCCTTCTTGCCAAATTGACATAGCCGCTGGCCATAACCCATGTTCGAATATAAGACGCGCTGCCGCTTCGGTGCTATGGGTGAAATAATAGGCGGAATTACTGGCACTCGCAGGTGAGCAGTAGTTCGGTGTCCATAATGGGTTTTGTGCTAAGTGGTTTTGCTCATCTTGTGACATAGCAAATGGGTTACCTGTTGAGATCATCGGTAAAATTGACCAATCAACAACGGAAAAGTGAGCTTGTTCCGCAGGCTTTCCTAACCATTTAGCGCAAACCACCGATTGGGACGTAGACATACCTGTACCAATTTCTGCACCACTATGGTAAATGGCAATTTTACCCTCGGGGGTAAGTTCTACGCGAGCAAAGGAGGATTCCGCGCCTGTTCCGAAGTCTTTTTGCACACAAGAAATCCCTGTACCGAATAGTTTACCGCTATTTTTTGCTTCGAAGTCAGCTTTACGTTTTGCTCTGTCAGTCCAGATTGGGTGCGCAGCACAGCGGGTTAACACTTCATCGGCACGAATTGCGCCGCCAGGAATTGCCCCTTGGGTATTCTTCATCCCAGATTTGATGATATTTTTAAGACGGAACTCGATGGGGTCAGCTTTGAGGAGCTTTGCGGCTTCTTCCATTAACATATCGGTTGCTGCCATGGCTTGTAAAGTACCATAACCGCGAGCTGAACCCGCATCGACCGCTCTTGATGCAATACCGACTGCTGATAAATCACTGCGGGGAATATAATAGATAGCTTGGGCACCTGTAGCCCCGACCATAACAACGGAAGGCGTAAAATTACAGCGACCACCGCCGTCACCAATAAAAGAAGCTGAAAGGGCTTCAATTTTATGTGTTTTTTTATTAACCGCTAAGGTGTAATCCATATCGAAAGCATGGCGTTTGATGGTGGATTGAAATTGTTCATAACGGTCATTAGCTAGACGAATAGGAACTCCGTCCCCATATAATGTTGCCATCGCACCATAATAGGGGAATGGAGTGTGGTCTTTAGAACCATAACCAACGGTAAAACAAGGGTGTAGGAAAATTTGTTTAATTGGGAAATGCGATTTTGCCAACATCTCTGGTAATGATTCCGCAACTTCCTGAGGGGACTGTGTCGGAATAACAAGATGGAATGACTGTGTTTTGGCGTCGTACCAACCGTTAGCGTTATCAGGCTCTAAGGCAGCAGTATCAATGGATTGAGAAAAGTATTTTCGTTTGAGCACTAACCAGTCTTCCGGTGGGTTTTCCAGTTGTTTAGCGAGCTCATCAGCATATAGCATGCCTTGTTGATCTAATTTTCCGCCTTCGCGACCTTCAGGCCAAACGGGTAAGTGCTTTTTCATGCCAATAGGGGAGATTGGCATATCTTTTAGGCTTGAATAAATATCTGGCTCATAAGGATTTTCATTGCCAATTCGCACGCCACGGTAGGTTCCCCATGGGTCTCGTTCTAATGGGCCAGTTACTGCGCCGTATTGGATAACATCGTCACGGAATTTTAAGGTTTCTTTGGCAAAACGGAATTTAGCAAAATCATGATAAATCAATAATGCGACGGCTTGGCCAAGGTAAGCGGGAGTTTTCCCTTCTGGAAGCAATAAATCATCACCATAAAATTCAGGAAAAGCAACGCCATCTTTTTCTAAGTCACTTGCGGTTACGATGCGGTCAGGCATCAGGCCATTTTTTAGTCGATCAAGGTTAAAGCCTTGGTAAATTTTATCGGCTTGAGTCACGCGGAGTAAAAATGCATGACCTTGCTGTTTTGGCCAGTGAGGGATATCTCGTGCACGGATGTCTCTGGCGAAGACTTTTTCCCCTTGGACTTTGGCAAACCCATCAATACGAAATTTGATTTGCTTGTCGACCGGGTTCCAGTCAGGAGATTGAAGGATTTTTTCTTCGAATAGCACATCAAAAGCACGGCTATACAAAGGGGCTAAATAAACAGATATTCCCGCTATAACGGCACATTTTAGAAAGTGTCTGCGGGAGAGTTCGACATTGCTTTTGCTCATAATACACCCTTACACTTATTATTATTACATCGGTATTTTTATTTTTATAGTCACATCGAAAAAATTACTCGTGTCACATTTATATTATACCTCTCTTAATAATTTTCAAATTAATGATAAGTAGTTCTTGTGATCTTACTGAATATACTTTATTTATGGGATACGCAATCAGTATATCGATTTAAAATAAAAACTATGAATATTGGTATTTTAATATTGGCAGCAGGAAAAAGTGAACGTTTTCAAAATGCTGGAGGTACAGGAAGTAAATTGAATTTCATGCTTGAAAAAAATACAGTTTTTGAGAAAACACTATTAAATTCAATCGATAGTGAGCTTCCTGTGCATGTAGTGACACGGCCTGAGAATGAAGGTGTTATTAATAATTGTTTACAATTTAATATTCCATACTCGTTGATAAATAGTAATGGGCTAGGTGAATCAATCGCATTTGGTGTTAAAAACACTTCAAATTTAGATGGGTGGATAATTCATTTGGCGGATATGCCATATATCAATAGTCATTTATTTACCCGTGTAGCGAATAAATTAAAACACCATACATTAGTCAGGCCAGTATATAATGGTTTACCAGGCCATCCGGTGGGAATATCTGCGAAGTATTATACGGAATTAATTAATCTAGTAGGTGATGATGGTGCGAAATCAATATTACGTCGCAACCTTGTTTATCAATTAAACATAAATGACGAAAATGTTGTAAAAGATATTGATTATCCGAGTGTTGATAACGATTAAGGAACGAATATGTTGCGTGAAGATGTTTTTGTTATCTCTCAAGCCCTTTCTTGGATAAAAAAAGAGCCTATATGGTTGTGTACGGTGCTAAGTACATATGGTTCTTCCCCTCGTAGCCCGGGTTCACTTCTTGTTGCAAAGGCAGATGGTCAGTATGTTGGTTCTTTATCAGGTGGTTGTATTGAGGAAGATTTTATTCAACGAATCAAAAATATTGACTATGTTAGTCACAGCCAAGTTGTTCGTTATGGGAGAGGTGGGATTGAAACTAAAGTCAACTTGCCCTGTGATGGCAGCTTAGATGTTTTGATCGAATATTTACCCAATAATGAAAAATCGCTTCATTACCTTGTTGAGATCCACAATGCGCTATTGGGTTATTCGGCCATTATCAAGAAAGTCACTTTGCCGCAGAGCGGTGAAATTCATATAGCTAATAAATCAGAGCAACCAACACAGATAGCGCGTGATGGCGATAAAATTCAGTTATATATTGCAGCTCCTCCTCGGTTAATTATCGCAGGAATTTCTACTGTCGGAGCCTATTGCGCTAATTTTGCCTTAACATTGGGTTTTGAGGTCATTATTTGCGATCACCGAGAAGACGAAATAGCGCGTTTTGCACCACAAATTCCACCCCAAGTTGAGGTTGTTTCTTTATTTCCCGCCCGCTATTTAGAAGAACAAGGTTGTTCTCCAAATACTGCCATTGTTTCCTTAACCCATGATCCCCGAATTGATGATTTAACTCTGATGGAGTCGGTTAATACAGAGGCTTTTTACATTGGTGCAATGGGATCAGTAAGAACGAGTGCTCGTCGTCGTGAACGTCTTATAGCATCTGGTGGGATGACGGAAGAGGAAATAAAGCGTATTCATGCCCCCATTGGTATTCCGATAGGTAGCAAAACACCACCTGAAATTGCTTTAGCGATAATGGCCGACATCGTTGCTTATAAAAATGGCGTGACCTCATCAGAGACTGCATATAAAACGAAAAAATTGATGGGCATAAATTAACTATTTAATATAACGTAATTTTATTTCTAATAGCTCACGCCATTTTAGATGGCGGAGCTAACTACAAATAATGTAGTTAATATATGGAGGTAATCGCTTCTCCCATTTTAACCAAATATTTTGATGCATCATACCGATCGGTAATTATTTCAATGTAAGCTGCGGTCTCCAGAGTTTCAATATGCAGTAAGGTGTCATTGAGTTCCTCGCAGGTTGTTACTTTTTTACAATACCAATCATCACACCCAAGTGCCGAAGGTAGCTGTGCATAATTCCATTTAGCAACATCGTTATAATAATATTCAGGTTCTCGACAAAATAGTCGCTCGATAAGGTAGCCATCGTTATTTAGAACAAAAATAATGGGTTTTAATCCAAATCGTGAAAATTGACTAATTTCTTGCATAGTTAATTGATGAGCACCTTCACCGGTTATTAAAATAATACGACGAGAGGGAGATGCTAAGGCTGCACCTAATGCGGCAGGCGTCGCCCAACCAATTGATCCCCATAAAGATTGCGTTTGAAAAGACGCCCCTTTAGGTAAAAGTGCAAATGCTAAGCCCATGGTGAATGTGCCTATATCACCAAATATCATATCGTTAGGTTTGAGCATTTTTTCTAATCGAGGGTATAAGAATGTTTCCGTTATTTCTTTTGTGGCTGAAACTATTGGCTCCCCAAGTGATTGTGCTCTTGGGAATGAATTTTGACTAAAAGGATAATGAGTAGGAGATATTAAATTATTCTTTAAGGCTAGAAGAATATCCTTCATATAAATATTATTGTAGCATTGGTCATCTATAATTACGTAGTTATCCATAATATGGATGATGTTTTCAGCTTTAATATTTGAGGTATAACAAGCCGTATTAAAATCTGACATAATTGTGCCGAAATTTAAAATACAATCACAACTTTCTACAAATGAAGTCACTTGTGGATTGATAAAATCACCTGCATACATTCCCATATATTGTGTGTTAGTTTCATCTAACACGCTCTTATCCATAAAGAGGGTTGTATAGGGAATTTGGGTATGTTCAATAAGGTCTTGTAAATTTTTTTCTAACCCTAAACGTAAAGAGATAGAGCCAGCTAATAGGCAGGCTTGTTTGCTATTAATTAATTTATTAATTATCAGATTAACTGTCGTTTTTAACGTTTTTAAACAGCTTTTGGGGGCAAATGATAAGGATGTATTAGTTTGTTTGATAATAGGCTGCATTGCATAATCAGCAGGTAATCCAAAATAAACTGGTCGGCGTTCATGTAAGGCGCATACGATTAACCGTTCAGTCTCTTCAATACAGTTTTCAGGGGTAATGATGGCATGAGCACAGACAATATGCTGGCTCATTTTATAAAATGCATCATAGTTTCCATTTCCTAATGTGTGATGAGCAATGCGTTGGTTTTGCTGTGATTGGCTTGGAGGCATCCCGACTAAGTGAAATATTGGTAATCTTTCTGCAAAAGAGCCCGCTATTGCATTTAGCGCACTTAGCTCGCCAACACCAAATGTTGTTGATAATGCGGCCATTCCTTTTATTCTTGCATACCCATCGGCGGCATAGGCTGCATTGAGCTCATTGCAGTTACCAACCCAACGTAAATAAGGCGTTGTACAAACCGTATCATTAATAGGAAAGGAATAATCACCTGGTACACCAAAAATATCTTCAATTCCTAAGTCATATAGTTTAGATAAAATATATTCAATCACAGTTTCGTTCATTTTATTTCTCCAATTATTAATTAATAACAGTCTTGTGATTTTTATGTTTATAAAAATAATACTAGTTAATGAGAGAAATAATAAAATATTATTCTTCGTAATAGGATTGAGTATATTTGTTAAATTAAAATATAGTGAGGGACTATTTGATAGGATGAATTAAAAAAGAACGAATAAAAGCAGTAGATTTTTATTATAAGACCTCACTGCTATTATTAAATGTAATATTAAAATTTAGCGGCTGTTACCATTATTTCAACAAGCACTTGGTCTCGAGCCATATTAGCTTCAACAGCAGCGCGGGCTGGGCTGTTTTCAACGGGCATCCATTCTTCCCATACAGCGTTAAACGCTGAAAAATCCCTTGCCATATCTTTAATCCAAACTTGAGCAGATAGAATTCGAGTTTTATTACTGTCGCTTGCAGCAAGTAAAGCATCAATTTTCGCTAAAACCTCAAATGTTTGTTGAGTTATGTCACCGGTTAGGTCATTAGGTACTTGCCCTGATAAATAAACTACCCCTGCATATTCAACGCTGTCTGCTAATCGTGGTTTCGGGTTGTTACGTTTGATGGACATGATTACCTCGTTAATCCAGTTAAAGAAATGGGGGATGTTTGTTCTGTTATCAGCTGGGTTAATATTTCCGCGCTGCCTGCGGCAAGAGTAAACCCTAAACTACCGTGTCCAATATTAAGCCATAAATTTTTATAGGCAGTTTTTCCTAATAGAGGAGGGCCTTTTGGTGTTGAGGGGCGTAAGCCACACCAACTTTCAGCATCGTTAATTTGGGGTAATTCAGGGAAGGTATTTTTTATAATATTTTTGAGTGCTTGTATTCTATTTTCACGTAAACCTTGATTGTCATAGCCAATATCAACCATTGCAGCAATGCGTAGTTGGTCATTCAGTTTGGCATAGACAATTTTATTGGCGTAATCGGTAACGTTAATTTTCGGAACAATATGCTCAGTTTGTGGGTATTCAACACTGAGGCTATACCCTTTTAACCCTAAAATAGGAGCATTAATATTCAGTGGTTTTAATAATTCGCGGCTGCCATTTCCTGCACAAACAATAAAATCGTCAGCTTGGATCGTTCCCTGGTGAGTCGCTATTCCAGTGATTTCGTTATTTTGTGTAATGAAAGATTTAACACTGTGCTGCAAACAAAGTTTAAATTTAGGTTGTGTGAGTAAATATTGCAGTAGATTTTTACAGAATAAATAACAATCAGCGCTCTCATCATCAGGGGCATATATTGCACCTACTAGCTGAGACTGTATATTTTTTAAAGAAGGCTCTAGTTCAACAATTTCAGCGGGCGTTAATACTTTTTGAAATTGTTTATTAACCGTTTCACTGGCTTTTTGGAAACTTTTATTATCACGGTGGATAATTAATTTCCCTGATTTCTCCCAAGCAAAATCAGCGATATCACCATTGCTACGCCATTTATTCATTATTTCTTGGCTCAGGAGTGATAAACGTAAAAGATGGGCACCATTAACTTTATTGGTTTTACGGTTACAAGCTAATGTGAATTGCGCTAGCCAAGACCATTGTTGTAATGAAGGCATTATTTTTAAATTTAAAGGTGAGTCACTTTTTCCCATCCAGCGTAAGCCTTGTAAAGGAACACCTGCATCAGCAAGGGGAGATACATAGCGATAGCTGAGCTGCCCACCGTTAGCAAAACTGGTTTGCATACCGACATCGGTATCTGATTCAACTAATGTTACGGTTTGGCCTGCTTTAATTAATGCATAGGCGGTGCTTAAACCAATAACACCTGCGCCAATAACCACCACATGTTTAGTCATAATAATCCGTAACCTATAAAAACCAAGATGTTATTATTTAACGGTGAATAAGCTAACTAAACAATTGAGTTTTCATTACCAGAGTATAACTTTTAGTTAACTACTTTATTTCTTTTTTCGAGTGTGGATGCCAAGGTGTTAACATAATTCTGTGCGGCTTTGGTTAATGGCTTATCAGCTCGATGAAAAACAGATACGGCAAGGTGTAAACCTTCCTGTAATGGATAAATCATCGATTCAGGTAATGTGTGCTCGGCTGAAAAAATATCGGTAATACTGCAGCCTAATCCAGCTTGGACAAATTCTGCTGCCATATGGTAGGTGTGCACACTAATATTTGACTCTGCAAACTCATGACGTTTTTGTAATAGCTGAGATAAGGAATCAGACCCAGGGTGGATCCAACGCTCTTGGTCGATATCAGTGAGGGACACTGGGGAGTGTAGTGGTAATTTGCTATCCACATAAACCAATGGGATATCCGCAATGGGGAGAACAGTAATCCCCCCTTCAATTTCAAGATTAAAGCCAATACCAATATCGAGATCTTGTTGGGTTAATAGCTGCAGAATATCCGTTGTATGATGTGTACCGATCGTGAGTTTGATATTGGGATGTTTTTTTATAAATTGCGCGGTTACTTCAGGTACTAAGTTCAGCCCTAAGCTAGGTAAGCAACCAATGGCTAATTTACCTTGTGGATCACGTGATAAATTTTGCGCTAAAATTCTGAGCCTATCTAAATTATGATAAACTTCTTTGGCTTCCTCAAATAGTAGGTTTGCCTCAGCAGTCGGAATTAATTTTCCTCTTATTCTCTGGAATAAGACTAAGCCAAGTTGTTGTTCTGCATGTTTTAAGGCCTTACTTGCCGCAGGTTGTGAGATATGTAAAACCTCCGCTGCACGAGTTAGAGAGCCACAAGTCATGACCGCATAAAAAATATCGAGATGCCTTAATTTCATTTTCAGAAACCTATTATTTGCCTTTACTCACAGAAACCAACTGTTGGTATTAATTCGCATATTCTACCGAATTAATACCAATTAATCTGAATAACTCTTCATTTTGAACTGAAAATGGTGAAGGAAATTTGGCGGTATAAATTAAAAAGAGATAAAAAAGCGAAGGCCAGGCTATATACATAGGTTATAGCCTGGCCTTTATGATTGTGCGCTAGGTAAAGTACGTACCAATTTCGAGAAAGATTTTAATTAAGATACTATTTGAAATATCGACAATAAATGCACCGACCATTGGTACCACTAAGAAGGCTTTATGAGAAGGACTAAATGCTTTAGTGACTGTTTGCATATTTGCTATTGCGGTTGGTGTTGCTCCCATTCCAAACCCACAGTGCCCAGCACTAATAACAACTGCATCATAATCTTTGCCCATCATTCTAAAGGTAATAAACGTTGCAAATAGAACCATAACCACGGTTTGTACGGCAATAATAATTAGAACAGGGCCTGCCATACTGGCTAGCTGACCGAATTTTAAGGACATTAGCGCCATTGCTAAGAATAATGACAAGGCAACGCTACCTAAAACATCAACAGTTGGTTCAAAAACTTCATGCTTAAATACATGGGTTAAGACGTTACGAATAATAATACCGACAAATAAGCACCAAACAAAGGTTGGTAATTGCATGACAGTATCTTTAAAAAACTCACTAATATAGCCACCGACAACAATACAGATAATCAGCATTGAGATGGTTTCAATAACATTATTGGCATTAATTTTTCGTTTAACACTTGGTTGTTCGAAAGCTTCGACGATTGTTTCTTTTTCGAGCTCAGTGCTTTTAGGGATTGAAACTTTTTTTAATAAATGACGAGCAACAGGGCCGCCAATTAACCCACCGAGTACTAAACCTAAGGTTGCACATGCCATGGCTAATTCAACGGCACCTGTCACACCATATTTATCAGCCAGTATTGGTCCCCAAGCTCCTGCGTTGCCGTGACCACCCGTAAGTGTGATTGAGCCTGCAATTAAACCAATAAATGGACTTTCGTTAAGCATGACTGCCATTCCCATACCAACGGTATTTTGAATCGTAATTAAGATAGTCACCGCAATAGTTAATAAGACAAGTGGCTTACCGCCTTTTATTAAACGCGAAAAATCTGAGCTCAATCCAATTGATGAAAAGAACGTAATCATTAAAATGCTTTGTAGTGAAGCATCAAAAGTAAATGAGTATCCAGCTGTTTTATCGACAATTAATAGAATGATAGCAACAATAAAACCGCCAACAACGGCTTCAGGAATATGGTTTTTTTGTAGGAAAGGAGTGTATTTTACAACAAACATACCAATCAATAGCGCCAAACAAGCGACTAATAAAGTGTAGCTGGCATCTAGGATCATTATTTTACCTCAAGTTAGTTTACCAGAACTTTCACCGTTGTTATTTAACATTAGCGATAAATTAAATTACTTTGCGTAACTTTTGTTTAACAATGAGTTTTGTTTGGGTATCTATAACTTTTAGTTAACTGCGACATTCTTATTTTTTCATTTGTCGAGTCATTAAATCCCGTAGTAAATTATTTATTTTTAATTTAACTGGTTGTTAATTATGGTTTTTTCTGTTTGGTGTGTATTTGGGTATCATTTATGTGGTGATTAATATTTGCACTGGTTTTATCTCGTGGTTATAAAGCCGTATTCAATATGAATGATGAGAAGTGTGATGTGTCGCATGTAAGACGCTTAGCAATTGTAGAAGAAGAGGAGTAATGCTGCATGATGCAGAATGAGCTTTTAGTTTATTTAATAATTCAAATGAAAATTGATGTCTTGGACATGTCATTTGGGCTCAGTATCTGAACGATTAATTGCTTTTAACCTCAGTAGAATGAATGCGAATATTATTCATTAAAATAATAGTGTAATTCTATTTAAATATTATAGCTTGGTTTTTAACCATTTCATTTGTGTCATAAAAATAAGTCATTGATTTGGTTTTAATTTTATATAAATTACTATTTATAATAGTATTAGTATCATTAAATATGATAGGAGCGATATGATGGTGACTCCCCCCCAAGCAGAACAAGCATTGGTTATTCTGCGAAAACATTTTTCTGATTCATTAATTGCAGTTTATCTACACGGTTCCTCTGTTTCTAGTGGGTTACGGCCAATGAGTGATATTGATTTACTTGTGGTGATTGATAGCCCCGTGACTGATTTTTGCCGTGAACAACTTGTACGAGATTTAATGGATATTTCTGGCTTATATCCGATTGATCCAAAAGGCCGGCGACCACTGGAAATTGTTGTATTCTTAACAAGTGAATTAAACATGCTTTCTTATCCTGCAAAATGTGAATTAATTTATGGAGAGTGGTTACGTACAGAGTACGAGCAAGGGGTATTTGAAGGACAAACTCAAGACCCTGAATTCACATTAATGTTAGCCCAAGCGTCACAAGAAGCAGTAAGTTTATGGCACAAGGAAATATACGGCTTACCTATTGTTGGCCTGCACGATATTCGCCGAGCTATGTTAGATTCACTCCCTAATTTAGAGTTATCTCTAAAAGGTGATGAGCGTAATGTTTTACTGACATTAGCACGCATGTGGTACACCATGGAAACGGGACTATTTATATCAAAGGATGAGGCTGCCATTTGGGCAATAGAACTCATGCCAGTGGAATTGGCCTCAGTGTTACTGGTAGCGAAAAAGGCCTATTTAACTGGTATTTCTGTTGATTGGGAAAATCAACAGGTGGAAGTCACCTTGTGTGCGAACTATTTAGCTGAGCGTATTCGTGTTTATTCTTAGATGCACATAGCCAGTGTGTCTTTTGATGCTTTTTTAATACCAATCAAATAACGTTTGCCTGATCTTTAATGAATTGAAAAGTGAAAGTCTTATACTGCCTTACTGTTTTATTCACGATGGAACAAAAATGACTAAAAAATCGATAAATCCAGCATCTGTCTTTAATTCTTTGCAGTATGGCTTTAGCCAAGCCGTAGAAACAACGGGAACCCGACAATTATTTCTATCGGGTCAGGTTGGTGTGAATGCTGTGGAAGAAACGGTTGCTGGCGGAATTTACGAACAAACCGTGCAATCATTAATGAATATTGAACATGTACTGCATGAGGCCGGTAGCGATTTATCTCATGTGGCTATGCTACGTATTTATATCAAAGAGGGCTTTAACAGCCATGAGGAACAAGCTGATATTGCGCGGGCATTAAAAGAAAAATTTCCAAATATGCCTCCTGCATCTTCTTGGGTTATTGTTTCAGGGCTTTCCTTGCCAGAATGGTTAATAGAAATAGAAGCTCATGCAGTTTTGAACTAAATTTATTAGAATAGAAAAGCCGACAGTGGAAGTATCGGCTTTTCTGGCACTCGTGGTATTAGTGTTTTACTAATGTTGAGAAATAATAAATAAGAGGCACTGCAAGGATCCACAAGCTTATTGGAATTTCTCTCCATTTGCCTGCAACCGCTTTGATTAAAATATAAAATAACAGCCCACCCGCAATACCCGTACCAAAACTATTAGCGATTAATGTAATCATCACCATCATTAATACTGGTAAGCCATCAGTAAAATTGCCTAAGTCCACTTTTCGTAAGCCACTAAACATATTTAGTCCAATTAAAATGAGCGCTGGAGCTGTGGCTTGGGCTGGGATCATTAATGCGATAGGCGTAAATAACAGCATTAATAAAAACATAAAGGCAGCAGCAAGGGCGGTCATACCTGTTTTACCCCCAGCTTCTGCGGCAGCGGAGGACTCAATGAGTGCAGTTGCCGCAGGAATACCTACCCACGGGCCTAATGCAGCAGCAATAGAATCAACGATAAAAGGGCGGTTAATATTTGGCATATTACCTTCTTTATCTAATAAACCGGCTTCTCCGCCAACGGCTAATGTTGTTCCCATCGTTGAAAAAAATTCAGCGGCAAAAAAGACAAATAAGAAAGGGAGAAACGCGATATTTAGTGCGCCAATTAAATCAACATGGCCTAAGACAGGGGCAACAGAATGTGGAATACCAATAAAACTTTCAGGTAATTTTGTGACGCCAAATGGAATACCCAAAAGGGTGGCAAATAAAATTGCCCATAAAATTCCGCCTGGTATTTTGCGAGCTTGTAGAGCAATGGCAATGAAAAAGCCTGCGAGTGCGACTAACGCTCCAGGAGAAAGGAAATCACCAAGCATTAATGCATTTGTTTTTGGGTTAGCGAGGACTAATCCTGCATTTCGAAAGCCTAAAACGGCAACGAAAAGACCAATTGATGCAGTTAATCCGAGTTTAATTGATTGAGGGACAGAGCGTGTAACGACTTCACGCAAGCCAAATTTAGTTAATAGAAAAAATAAGATCCCTGACCAACAAGCAATGCCTAGCCCTATTTGCCAGTCAATACCTTCACTGCCTGCAAGAGTAATACCGACAAGAACAGAACCTCCGATACCAGGGCCAACAATAAAGGGTAAGTTTGCGTAGAATGCCATTAATAAACTGGCAATAACGAAGACAATAATCGTTCCAGTGGTTGCTGCGCCTTTATCCATCCCTCCAGCGGCAAGTAAACCGGGGATCACCACAAGAAGGTAAGCCGCGGCTAAAAAACCAGTAATTCCGGCTAAACACTCTGTTTTCACTGAACTTCCACGCTCACGTAAAGCAAAGCATCTTTCCAGCCAACTCCCTGATGTTGGCTTATCTATTGAATTGTCAGCCATTAATTGGCTCTCCTATTATTATTTTTGATATTTATAGTTTTCTAAGCGTGCTTAACAGTATGGATGATTGCGTTAACGATTTGACGCGTTGTTCCATCAGTTAATCCTAAATCAGTTAAATGCGGTCCCGCATTGCATGCAAGACAAGTTCCTTCAATGGCTTTAAAGACTCGATATGGCGGCTCCCAATCTGCGATTTGACTACTTAATTCACGTAATTGACGAAATTGAGCGGCTAGTTCAGTTGCGGGTAAATCAGATAACATACCGGCAATTGGCATAGCGACATGAGCTAAAACCTTGCCATTTTGTACTAACGCCATACCTCCACCACTTTCGATTAATAAATTAGCGGCAGTGGCCATATCATCAGGATCACGACCAAGCACAACGAGGTTATGTGAATCGTGCGAATAGCTAGTTGCAATGGCTCCGCGTAATTCCCCCCAGCCCTCAAGTAAGGCTATTTGAGGTAAAGCATCGTGGCGGCCGTGACGGTGCTGAACTCGAATAAGACTGAAATTATTCGGCAGTTGTACCACGCTATTTTTGATTTGTACGTCAATTTCTCCCCACTGGGTAAAGCGTGCTCCACGAATGTGACGTAAACGCGCGCTACCATTATTGATTCCATCAATTTTTAATGTGCAATCATTTGGGGTTATTGGCGAAAGTCGCATGGTATCGCGTGGTGGTAAAATATTATCAGGGATACTTAACGTATTAATAAGTTGGTTGTTTTCTGCAATTTTTTGTCCTGATACATACACAGCTTGTGCTCTTAATATTTCCAATGAATCGAAAATGACTAAATTTGCTTTTCTCCCCGCTGCAATCAGGCCAAGGTCATGGCGTTGTAGGCGTATTGCCGCATTGAATGTGGCAAAGCGCAGTACGTCAGTTGCCGGCATTCCATGCTCGATTAAAAGGTTTAGCAACGCAATAATTCCTCCTTTTTCAATCAACATGTCGGGCGGGACATCATCTGTGCATACCGTAATTTGTGATGATAAATGAGGTAAAGATTTTAATGCGGCAACAATATCGGGAAGGAGATAAGGATGTGAGCCTCGAATTTCTAACGTAAGACCTGCACGCAGCTTTTCAAGGGCATCTTCAGCCGAAGTTAATTCATGATCAGAGGTGACACCAGCTGCCAGATAAGCTTGGAGATCAGCCCCTTTTAAACCTCTTGCATGGCCTTCTATAAGTTTGCCTGATGTAATTCCTGCATTTAAAATTTCTTCCATTCTATCACTGCCATGGAGCACACCAAACATATCCATAACTTCAGCCACACCGCGGACTTCCGGCCAACTCAGCATGGTTGACATTTCATTCCCAGCAAAATCCGCACCAGACATTTCTAAGCCAGGTGTTGATGGCACTGATGAAGGGGCTGCAACCATAACATCTAGCGGCAAATTTCGGCTAGAATCAATAGCATAACGTACACCTTCTAAACCTAATACATTGGCAAGTTCATGAGGGTCCCAAAAAACAGCTGTTGTTCCTTGAGCTAGAACTATTTCTGCATAACGAACAGGAGGTAAGTGTGAGCTCTCTAAATGGACGTGAGTGTCTATTAAGCCGGGTGAAATGAAATAGCCAGATAAATCATGGGTTTCATTTGCATCAGTACGAGTTCCTGTAGGATGAACGCTAGCAATTAGGTTGCCGGTTATCCCGATATCTGCAAGGCGAACTTCACCTGTGACCATATCGACAATATTGGCATTAGCAAGTAAAAGGTCAAAAGGTTTTTCACCTTTAGCGGATTGAATGACATGACGCCTATTTTGTTTTGTTATGCACATAAAGTTACCATTGCTACAGTTTATGACTGTTACTTTATGAGTAACGCAAACGTTTGCCAAGATGATAAAATTTATCATGCGATAAGAAATGGTTATAATGAACAGATATATTGGCTAACCCAATAAAAATAAAAGTACATTATTATGATAGAACCTTGGCAGAGACTGCCAGCACTCACGCTCAAACAACTGCAGTATTTTGTAACATTAGCAAAACTGCGTCATTTTACCGAGACAGCAAATCGTCTAGCGGTGAGCCAACCTGCTTTGAGTAGTGCTTTGCGGCAAATAGAAACGGTTATTGGAGGAAAGTTAATTAATCGCACCGCTTCATCCGTAACATTAACGGAGCTAGGCGCTGCAATTTTGCCATATGCGCAGCAAATTCTGAGTGTTTCTCACCGTGCATTTAGTGAAATTCAGAAAATCATCGTAGAGGGAGGGGATGGTACATTACGTATTGGGTTAGTTCCTTCCGTAAGTTCTTTGCTATTTCCAGCAGTACCTGAATTATTAACTCAATATTTTCCGAGGCTTAATATTGAATTTTATGACCAAACGAATGACGCTTTGGTGGAAAAGCTTATCAATCATGAAATTGATTTTGGCATTGGTGTGTTAGATAGCTCAGTGCCTCAAAATTTAAATATCTTTCCATTGCAGGATGACCCTTTTGTTGCCGTTATTCATCATGATGACCCTGTATCTGTTAATGCGTTTCACTTACCGTGGAAATTGCTAAATAATCGTGATATTGCCGTATTTTCGAAAGGAAATATTCAACGTTTAGTTGCTGCTACGGTGGAAAGTCACCGACTAAAATTAAATATTCGTTATCAAGTAGATTATATTGAAACCTTATATGGCTTAGTTCGTTCGAAATTAGCGATTGCTATTTTACCTCAGCTTTATACTGTACATTTACGTGACCCTGAATTGAAAGTTTTGCAATTACAACAACCTGAGTTAACGCGCACAGTCGCTTTAATTCGCAATAGCCAGCAAACGACACCATTAATGAATGAGGTTTTTCAGGTATTGCTAAAAGTATTGCGTGAAAATAACGTATGAGATATATCCACTAGGTTTGGTTATTATCGCATTTATCGTAAAGTTATTTTATTCGAATAACTGAATAATGGTTTCTAATACCGACAATAATATGTTAAAGAGCATCATGGATAGCTCTGGTGTTTTTAGTTAATAAATTAATTTTAAAAAGTTTTGGAATAACACTATGAATACTATACTAAAATATAGCTGTTTTGTCTTTGCAGTTATGTTGCTTTCTGCTTGTGATGATATGGATCTTTTAAGTGGTAAAGGCAAGTTTTATTATAGTAATCCAAGTGAAAACACTATTACGTTTACGCTAGATGGTAAAGATTATGACGTTTTACCCGATGATAAAGGGGTAGTTTTACTTTCTAGTGGGTTACACCAGTTAAAAAGTGATGAAGGTCATGTGACAGATTTTTTTGTTTTTGAAAATAACTCTGGCGGTATTATTAACCCAAATAATTTTGTTTATTACACATTGTCTGAAGTTTATGCCATTGATGGCAAAGAAGATAGGTTTAAACCTGCGAGTTACCCCATTACGATTAATGGACATGAGCTTGAGCTACCGGTTCACAGCTCTAATGCAACGCTTATTGATGGAAATATATTTAGGTGTAGCTATCCGATTGGCGAAAACTTTCCTGATTCAATTACACTTTATGATGATAAGTTAGATGGAAATATTAAATCCAAGTGTTTTGATAAACATGAATTAATTGTCTATTTAGATAATGAATACGGACAAAATTTATTGCCGGATCCTGCTAATCATGAAGCTACAGATTCTATCAATGTGGTATTTATGTACGGAATCCCAACAGTTACTTTTGATAATGAGGATGTACAGGTAAAGGCCGAAAAATTAATTCAGTTAGTTACACAGTTAAAAAATACCGATGATGTGAATATTCATAAAGAATTAAACCAAGAATTCCACCATGCTATCACAGAATTAGTTCAGGAGCAGGCTCGAAGCGCTGCATCAAATTCTGTTGCAGAAAATAGAAAGTATAATCATTTTATTCAAGAAATTAATGTAGTAAGAGAAAATGGTATTTGGTTAAGAGAGTAATGGCATAGATGTATTTGCTTATTTGCATTGAATTGGAAAACTATTCTTAATTAATCGTTTTTCCGAAATCAATATAAGAATATGACTATTAAGTATACAGAAAGTAGTGGTATTAAAATTTTAAATGCTACCGGATATGATAAGGCTTATCATGCTGTAAATAAAGTGGTGGAAACTAAACAAATATTTGCGCCAATACCAGAGGACTAGAAACAGGAAGTCGAAGCGAATGTGAAGGAACGTAAAAAATAATACTGTGTTTAATTAAAAAGAAATGATATCGCTTCGAATAAAGCCCTTACGGCAAATGCAATAAGAGCTTCCATTTTATAAATATAATTAGCTAGTTTGTTTTAAGGCTGTAAACATTTTTTCAGCAAGTGTGTCTTGTGCCGATTTAACACCTGGTAGTACAAAATAGTATCCACCACCAAAAGGCTTAATATAACGTTCAAGTGGCTCGCCATTGAGCCGTTTTTGAGTGTCAATAAAGCCTGTCTTTAAATTTTGTTGAAAAGAGACAAAAACTAAGCCCATATCGAGAGTTCCTGTTTCGGTTAACCCCAGTGAATAGCTATAACTTCTTCGCCTTAGTTTTGCGGTATAACGTTCAGGGTTACGAGGCTCTGCACGGCGCATATGGGAATCAAATAAAATACGGTCACCATGAGGATCTTTTTCAAACTCAGGATCATCATGCTCATTTTTCATGCCGATGGGTGCTCCTGAGTCTTTATGTCGGCCAAAATCATTTTCTTGATCTTCTAATGGTGTTCTATCCCAAAACTCTAAATTAAAGCGAATAAGGCGTACAGCTTGGTATGTCCCTCCGTCGCACCAAGATGGTTCTTGGCTACCTTTTGTTATCCATATTAATTCGTTCATTAACGAATTGTCATCGGCAGGCGCATTTCCTGTTCCATCCTTAAAACCAAAAAGGTTGATAGGAGTTGAGTGGTTATCAATATCCCGTGCAGGTAAGAAGCCATCGATTTTCCAGAGGGGAAAGCTGTAAGGAGAAATATGCCGTAGAATATCACGTAATGCATAAATAACGCTTTCTTGGCTATTTGCACATATTTGCAAAAGGAGATCACCACCACACCATTTTTGCTCTAACCGGTCGTTAGGGAAACTGGTCATTTCACTAAGATGCTTAGGTTTGATTTTATTTAAGCCGAACCGGTTATCAAAAAGAGAATTTCCTAAAGCAACGGTGATGGTCAGTGAGTCGGGTTGTTGTTGTGTTCCAAGAATACCTGACTCTGCGGGAGGCATTTTATCATTATTGATTAAAGGCTCTTTTTGGGGTTGGGTTAAATAAGCAATACGTTGAGTTAGTAAAGTAAACACAGTCTGTAATTCTTCCACGGAATTCGCCGTGATATTAAATGCGACAAAGGTGGCATTTTTGGGTTCAGGCGTTAAAACACCAGCTTGATGCAGCCCAATATAATTAATTGTTTTGTCATAGGTGAGTTGGCAATTGGAGATTTTCCCTTGCGCTTTTAATGTTGGGGCTGCCAAAACGGCACTACTAACTGCGAGCATTTTTAGGGCATTACGCCGAGACATTCCGTTGGTTTGTAATATATTTCTAAGTTTAGCTTGCATAAATATATGCCTTAATATTTATAGTAAACATCGACATCGAGCTCAGCACGTAATTTCGCTAAGGTTTCGGCTTGCTGAGTGAGTAATGAATAAAGCGCCATTTTGTCTTTTAATTGTAATTGGCTATAAGGTTGATATGTGGTATCTGAAGCTTGATATGGCTGCATTATTTGGTTAATCAGTTGGTCATTTTTCTGTATCTTTTGAAGTGTCTCTGGCGTGATAAAAGGCTTAAGAACCTCAATGATTTTTTGTGATCCTTTTAAATTAGCGGCAATATCAGTTAAATCAGACAAACTGTAGATATTTTCTTTACCACCCAATTTCGTTTCTAAGATCATTTCAATAAAATCAGCTGAGGCTTGTACGAGCTTTGGTATTTCAATGGTTTCGGTTGCTACTCGTTTATATAAATCACGCCCTTTGAGTAATAGCTCTTGGTTTGCGGCTAAAGCAAGTTTTGCATTTTTTTGCTTAAATAATTGGTACTCAACAAGATGAAACCCTGTAAATCGGTAATCGGTTTCTTTATCGAGAAAATAATCGGCTCTTGGATTAATTGTCCTATCTGTATTACCAAATAAAATAATGATAGGGCGCACGGTTTCATAGTGCTGGTGAGCTTGAATATATGCAGTTTGAGCTTGTTGTAGCTTTCCTTGCTGTAAACTCTGTTGCAATAATTCCAACTGTGTGACCATTTTTGCCAGCTCAGTATTAGCAAAGATTAAATAGGTTTGGATTGCATGTTGATATTTTTCTGGAGTGGGTATATCCCCTTTAGCAATAATGATGTTATCCCCTGTTTGCACAGGGGATCTCAGTGCTTTACTTTGAACCAAAGTAGGCAGCGAAACACTGAATATTAAGCTAAAAGATATCCATTTGATATTCCGTCTCAGTGAGCTAGACATTTTTTTTGCTCCGAGCAAACAATGGGATCACAATAGCCCAATAAAGGACAAAGGTAATGACGCTGAGCCAAATAGGTTGTGAACGATAAGCAAAGAAGGAAGAGATAAAATTGCCAGCGATACCAGAATCATCAAGAAATACAGTTGTATCCCAAGCGGGGTAAATTAAAAAATCAGGGATAGTAAAATCATATTCGATTAGTAAGTTTGCACTTTCTTCTACACCTTTAAGTAACAGAGATAATGCGAGGAATAATAGAATAACTCCTGTAACTTTAAAGAAGATAGACCACGAAACTAAGCGATTTGTTAATAAGAAGATATAAAGTGTAAGGCCTGCAATTGCAATCCCACCACCTACCTCGATAAAGAAAGCCGACGCATTAGATGTAGTGAGTGACATAATAAAGCTAGATAAAAAGACGACGATCTCACTCCCTTCACGGGCGATGGCAATGGCTATAATCAATGCGGCTCCCCACCAGTTATGATGAGCAGCATTACGGCTAATTCCTGATTCAATTTCTGATTTCATTGAGCTGCCATGTTTGTTCATCCAATACACCATTTGGACAATCAGAACGCAGGCGAGTAATTCCATAAAAATCATGAACAGTGATTGCCCCGTATCATCAAGGACATTGAATACGCCATAAATCAGAAGTGCGAGTAAGATGGAGGTAATAACCCCGATAGCGACGCCAGCCCAAAGGTATTTCATACCGTTTTGTGCGTCAGGGTGGCGTTTAATCCACGCATAAATAATGCCAATGACAAGTAGCGCCTCAAAGCTTTCACGCCAAACAACAAATAGAACTTGTCCCATATTAAATCCTTTTATTTCGCAATGATCTCGCCTTTGGGGTGAGAAAGGTGGAAGTCATCAAAAAAAGAATAGGTACCGGGTTTTAGGGGGGCGATAACAACAACTGAACTTGCTCCAGGTGCTAAAACTTTTTCTTTTCTTAACTGAATGCTTTCAAATTCTGCGGGCTCAGTGCCTGTATTGGTAATTTTGATTCGGATAATCGTTTTTGCGGGGACTTCCAGAACACGTGGGATGAGGTCACCATTTTTCATTTCTAATTCGACAGTGTATTTTTCGGCCGCTAATGAAGATAGGGGAATTATTGTACAAACGATAACCAGTAAAAAACTCAGTAATGTTTTCATTTTGGCTTGGTTTATCCTTTAATAAGTACAAACAAAAAAGGGCTTACGCAAGAAAATGTCCTTGGTTAAGCCCTTAGCTAATTTCGATTAAAATTAGTAACTACCTTTACGGCCAACACCTGCGTAGTCAAAGTCCCAAGAGACTTCGAAAGGTTGGAACCAAGGTGCCACACCCGTTTCTTTGTCAATATGGCGTCCAAAGGCGACATCTTTATTGTGTGATGGTGGATAAATTTTATAGGTGACACGGTATTTACCATTGCCATCTAATTTTATGTTCTCCCCATAATGAGGACCATCACTGGCTACCATAGGCATAAATGTGCCCGTTTGAGTTTGTGGTTTGTCACCGAGTTTGGTCACCGAATATTCAATGGTTAGGTAAGGGATCCAATCACCTTCTGCGAAGCCATTTGGGTTATCTTCAACCGCGTGGATATCTGCTTCTAAGTGGACATCTGCTTTATCAGCCGCTAAGTGAGACATCGCATGATGGCCTTCTTCGGTATCCATTGTAATGGGTTGTAGATAAACACCTTGGATTTCCATTCCGTTTTTGATCACAGGGTGACCGAGAGGGTACTCTTGAGCTAATGCAGAGATTGAAAACAACGCGAGACCTGAAACAGCAGCTTTGTAGGCGAGTTTCATTATTTTCGTCCTTACCATAAGTGATATAGAGCTGTAATGATAATCATTACTATTACTAAAAAACAAGTGGTAATTTACGGTAAGTAAATGACTCGCCGCTAAAAATGGTTGTTTTTATATAAAAATCTAAGCGTTATAAAAAGTTATTATTCTTTAAAAAATAACTTGGTAATAATGTGTTCTATTAGGCAGTTTATTATTGTCTACATGATATATTTTGCAGGTGTGAATTTTATTGCGAAAGAACACTTCATTCATTTTGTTGAAAATAAAGGTATAGCCATGCAACGACGTTATCTTGATTGCTCTGCTTCAGAAATTGCAAAACTCAATAAAAAGAACCTATTAGAATCAATTAAAGCAAGTGAAGGGCGAATTTTGGTTTCTGAAACCATAGGCACAATTCAACCCGTATTAATGACAGTGACGAATGCTGAATTAGCCGCAAGCCAAGGTGCCGATATCCTGTTGCTGAATGTTTTTGATGTTAATCAACCGATTATGCAAGGTCTGCCCGAAGGGGTTGAACCTGAGGAAATCATTCGCACACTTAAGCGTTTAACGGGACGAGCAATCGGTGTTAATTTAGAGCCTGTACCTGAGGGCTTTAATAATCCGACACAAGATGCGCAGTGGAAAATGTCAGAAGGGCGATTAGCAACAGTAAAAAATGCCCTGAAATTAAAAGAAATGGGCGCAGATATCATTGTTTTAACAGGAAACCCTGGAAATGGCGTCACTAATCAGGAAATTAACCAGAGTCTTAAAGAGCTTAAAGCTGTTGTGGGTGAAGATATTGTGCTTATCACAGGAAAAATGCACGCTGCGGGAGTTTTGAATGCCTCGGCTGAGCAACTCATCACAGAAGATGATATTCGTACTTTTATTAACAGTGGTGCAGATATCATTTTGCTCCCAGCACCGGGAACGGTCCCTGGGATCTCGTTAGAATTTGTGCAAAAAATGGTGGGTTATTGTCACTCTCAAGGTGTGATGACAATGACGGCGATTGGCACTTCTCAAGAAGGTGCAGATCTGCAAACTATTCGGCAAATTGCATTAATGTGCAAAATGGCTGGGACAGATTTACACCACATTGGTGATTCAGGATATAACGGAATTGCATTACCTGAGAATATTTTAAACTATAGTATTGTGATCCGAGGCGTTCGGCACACGTATTCACGTATTGCTCGTTCAGTGAATCGTTAATTGATATTTTTTAGGTGATTTTTACAAAAGTGCTTTGTAGAAATCGCCTATATCAGCAAGATTTCCATTTCCTATTTGAGCCCTAAATACAGATTATTTTTGATAAAAATTTATACAATTCCCGCTATTCTTCAGGTAAAATTTCGCCCATTTTTTAAAACAATATTTATAACACAATAAAAGAAGTGAGCTATGTCGCAAAATACTAATCCGGTACCAAAAATTGGTTTCGTCTCTCTTGGCTGCCCAAAAAACCTAGTTGATTCAGAACGTATTTTAACTGAATTACGCACAGATGGTTATCAAGTGGTTCCAAGCTATGATAATGCTGATTTAGTCATTGTGAATACCTGTGGATTTATCGATAGTGCAGTGCAGGAATCGTTAGAAGCGATAGGGGAAGCACTGAATGAAAACGGTAAAGTGATTGTGACAGGATGCCTTGGTGCGAAAGAGAACCAAATTCGTGAAGTGCATCCAAAAGTATTAGAGATCACCGGCCCACATAGCTATGAGCAGGTACTTAACCATGTGCACCACTATGTTCCAAAGCCAGAACATGACCCTTTCTTGAGTTTAGTCCCAGAACAAGGGGTAAAACTGACACCGAAACATTATGCTTATTTAAAAATTTCGGAAGGGTGTAATCATCGTTGTACTTTTTGCATTATTCCTTCAATGCGAGGGGACTTAGATAGCCGTCCAATCGGGGATGTGTTAAATGAAGCTAAGCGTCTGGTCGCTTCAGGAGTCAAAGAGTTACTGGTTATTTCCCAAGATACTTCTGCATATGGTGTTGATGTTAAAAATAAAACGGGTTTTTGGGATGGTCAGCCTGTAAAAACTAGCATGGTGGGGTTATGCGAACAACTTGCTTCAATGGGCGTATGGGTGCGTTTACATTATGTTTACCCTTATCCACATGTTGATGATGTTATCCCGTTGATGGCAGAAGGTAAAATTTTACCTTACTTAGATATTCCATTACAGCATGCAAGTCCGAAAATTTTAAAATTAATGAAACGCCCCGGTGCCGTTGAAAGAACACTTGAGCGGATTAAACGTTGGCGTGAAATTTGCCCTGAACTCACCTTACGTTCAACATTTATTGTGGGATTTCCCGGTGAGACAGAAGAAGATTTCCAAATGCTATTAGATTTCTTATTGGAAGCTAAGTTGGACCGAGTCGGCTGCTTTAAGTATAGCCCTGTCGAGGGAGCGAAAGCGAATGAGTTAGCTGATCAAGTCCCTGAAGAGATTAAAGAAGATCGTTATCATCGTTTTATGCAATTACAACAGCAAATTTCTACACAGCGATTACAAGATAAAATTGGTAAAGAAATTTTGGTTATTATTGATGAGGTTGATGATGAAGGTGCGATTGGCCGTAGTATGGCTGATGCACCAGAAATTGATGGTATGGTTTATCTTAATGGTGAATTTGGAGTTAGCGCAGGAGACATAGTGAAAGTATTCGTTGAGCATGCAGATGAATATGATCTGTGGGGGAGTATCGCTACTTCGTAATTTGATGAAAGCGTTCTAAAAGTCGATGTGGCTAACTTAGGTAAATTAAGTTAGCCATTTTGTTTTTTAGCACATTGATATACTGCTTTTAATTGTAAAATTGATGTGGATCAATGGTTTTAAATCTATCAATTAATAACTTGATCTAGAATATAAAAATTAAATGGTAAGTTGACATAATCAGATAACTCTTATCGAAGAATAAGGATAACTATGTCAACCCATTTAACATTTCCAACTACAACACCTGTAATAAAAAGTAATTATAATTCATATGATTACGAAAATATCGTGAAGCTTGCTTATACAACCATTGAGGATGGATTGGCCTCATTACATGATAACAATATTTGTAGTTCCCTAATTAGCACTGATGGAAAAACGCTTTGGCTTAGTAATGAGTTTAGCGGTAATTTTGAAATAGCAAACTTGTTATCAGATAATTTAACTTGTGGAGCGCAAGTTAGGTTATACGCAGCTCCAATTGAGCTACATGGAATTTTTTATTATTTAGCGCCAGTGTATTCACACACAGATGAGACGGTATTAGTTGTCGCTATATCTTCAACTCAGAATTGTTGCAATGTTTTGTTTGCGCTTACGCAATCTTTGGCAAGAGAAGTGAGTGAAAAATTGAAATTTCACTATTATGAACAAGGAAATTTTAAGGTCGATAAGCAAGAGCAACGATTCGCTAACTTGGATATTCACTCAGTTGAGAAAGCGTTGATTATTGAAGTTGCGCAAGCTTGTAAAGGTAAAATTCAGCAAATGCATAAAGTCCTCAATATGGGACGGACAACGTTATGGCGCAAATTAAAGCAATACGAAATTAATATTAAAGATTACAAATAGCTTCTCTCATGTGTTTTGAAAAATAAAAAAATAGCGCTTTCGCATATTTTTGTGGGCAACAATAAAGCAAAAATAGCGAAGCGCGCAAGACATACCAACATTTTGAAAAATAGCCAATAGATAAATAAAGCATAACCTACCTGCTAATATCGTTACTTGATGTATCGAGAAAAGAAAATGAAAACGACGCTCATTATGCAGAGATTTGGTAAAGCAGTATGTTGTTTTTAGCTTTTTTTTTTTAGATTTATGATGGGTGAATAGGAGCGAGAAAGGTTATTGTCTTACTAAAAAATGGTGTGATAGAAAACATTTTATCTTAAATCGTATTTCAATAACCCAAAAAAATATTATTTTATCTTGTAAGTATTAGCAGTTATTATTCCTATTCGAATTATCAAGTTACTTGATTTTTTATCAATAATAGAGTGAAGCTGTTGTTTATCAGATATGAAGATAAAATTTTATTTCAGAACTGACAGAACTTTAATCTATACTTATCTAAAATATAGTATATTTCGTATCCCTCATATAATTAACTTCTGATGGTTTAGAATAAAACCATCAGAAATAATAACGCTATAAAAAAGTAAACATATCATATGAATTAAAAATATTTAGGATAAGTGTTGATGTATTCGTATTCTTGAATAAGTTGTGGTAGCGATTTAATACCTAATTTTGTATAAATGTTAGAGCGATGAACCTCTACAGTTCGTGGTGATAAAGACAGTTTTTCAGCTGTTTCTTTACTCGTATTGCCCTCTAAGATCATATCCATAATTTCTCTTTCCCTAACTGAAAGACGGTTAAATTTATCAGAGAGATGAGTATATTTCTTATGCTTTTCATGCAAGCTTAAAAACAATTCCGTTGCACTATTTATGGAGTTTAAAATTTCAACCTCCTTGAAAGGAAAGGGAAAAAAGTCAAAACTTCCAGCTTTGAAACTCTCTCGACACAAACTGACAGAAGGCTCTTCGGCAAGCACAATGAAGGGAACAATACCAAATGAATTATTTATATTGGTTAATCGCCTAATACGATTTTCATCATTGTTTAAGAATAATAAAATGCATTCTTTTACATTATCTTCATTAGGGTAAGTATAATTACTCACAAACACTTCTTCATTATTATAAAATCTAAAGGTAAAGCCAAAAGATTCCATCATTAATTTCAGTTTATTCTTAAAGACATTATCACTTTCTACAATTACATGAATGGTGTTATTCATCACCATACTCCTGTTAAACTGATTTGATATTCATATCAATCTGATAAAATACGTAGATAAATAAAGTGAAATTTAAATTTCACAATAATATTTTCTACTGATCGTTGTTTTTTTTATAATGTATTACCGACATTAATTTATATTAAAAACATCATCTAGTTAAATTTAATATAAAAATAGAAACAATAGTTAAAGTTTGTGTCATTGAGTAATATTCGATTAATGATGTGTAACATTTTAGGTGAATTTACTTATTAAATGTGTTTTTTAGCATAATGTGATAGACAGAAATACTGTTAAAGCTAATCAATAGTATCTTAAAACATTAGTCATAAAAAGTCTTAGATGTGCACTTTATGCTATTTTCTTAGGTGGTTGTACTTAACTTGTGAATTGACGAAGATTAAGTACTTTTTATATCTAACATGTTAGAATTTATTTTCACCCAGTTTTGATGAGTGGATATACTTAATGGCTTCTTTAAAAGACGTAGCGCGACTTGCAAATGTTTCATTAATGACAGTATCACGGGCAATTAATAACCCTGAGTTATTAAGACCTGAAACCTTGAAACAGGTCCAACAAGCTATTGAGTCACTCAATTATATTCCTGATTTTTCTGCACGAAAGATTAGAGGAAAAAGTTCTCGGGTTTCAACAGTTGGCGTTTTGGCCCTGGATACAGCAACAACCCCATTTTCTGTGGAAATCATTCTATCCATAGAGCAAACCGCGAGGCAATTTGGCTGGAGTAGCTTTGTTGTTAATATTACATCCAGTGAAGACAGTGAAAGAGCTGTCCGACAACTATTATCTCAGCGACCAGATGGTATTATTTATACAACAATGGGGCTTCGAGAAGTGACTATTCCTGAAGCATTACATAATAATCGTTTGGTGTTAGCTAATTGCATAGATAAAAAAGGGCAATTTCCAGCTTATGTGCCAGATGATTTTAATGGCCAATTTAATGCAGTAAATCGTTTAATAGAGAAAGGGTATCGAAATCCTCTCTGTCTTTATATTCCACAAGAGACTCTAGCTGGAAAAATGCGCCGTGAAGCCGTGGAGTCTGCATGGACAAAGGCTAATTTGCCGCTATCATCGCTTCAGCAATACCATTTAGAGTTAGGTGATGAACACTATTTAGATGTGATAGCTTTAATTAATAGTCATTTTGATAATAAAAAACCAGATTTTGATGTCATTATTTGTGGAAATGATCGTATTGCTTTTTTAGCTTATCAAGTACTGCTTAGTCATGGTTTGCGTATCCCTAAAGATATTGCAGTACTTGGCTATGATAATATGATAGGTGTTGGAGAACTGTTTTATCCACCATTAAGTACAGTTGTGTTGCCGCACTATCAGTTAGGCCAACAAGCCGCTTTGCATATCATAGAGGAACGGCAGCAAAATTGTGTTGAATATGTTGCTTGCGATTTATTAGAACGTGATTCTTTTTAATTTTGTTGAGAAAATTAAACCTAATAAACTGCTATTCAATTGATTTTTTGAGTTACCAATAAATCGTTGTTTCTAAGAAGTTTTATTTTCTGCATTTTGGCGTATGATACGAAGCTAATATTATTTAATCAGATCGTATTGTGGATAAATTATGTTGCTTCGTTCGGGAGTAGCTCTTGCTATTTTTTCCTATATCTTATGGGGAATAACACCATTATTTTATCGTTTACTTCCCGGTGCTGAACCTTTAGAGCTGCTTGCACAACGTCTTATCTGGTCTGTACCGATACTTTTTTTTGTTCGCTTAATTATTAAAAACAAATCTTTGTGGCGCCAGGTATGGTCTGATAAACGGTCGATAATCCTCTGTTTATTTAGTTCGTCGGTGATGGCGATATCTTGGACAACATTTACCTACGCATTAACTCATGGGCAGGTGTTAGCCGCTAGCCTTGGGTATTTTATTAATCCATTATTTTCTATTTTACTGGGGGTTTTTTTTCTTCGCGAACGGCTTGTTCTCGCAGAAAAAATGGCTGTTATTTTTATTTGTGCGGGGGTTGGTTACCAAATTTGGCAGTATGGCGAGTTACCTATTTTAGCGTTAGTTATGGGGAGTGCATTTGCGATATATGGGTTAATTCGTAAATTTATTCGATTTGATGTGATTACGTCTTTATTTCTAGAGGCACTTTGGCTACTTCCTATCGCAATAGCGATCACGTGGTGGTTAGTATCTAATGGTTTAAGTGAAGTAGCACAAGGCGATTGGCAAATCAAAATTCTTTATATGTTGGCCGCTCCTGTTACGATAATTCCGTTGCTCTTTTTTACAGCTGCAATTAAAAGAACATCATTAACAGTGATCGGATTGGCACAATATATAGAACCAACAATTCAATTTTTATTAGCCGTATTTTTATTTAATGAGCTATTTGATTGGGTTAAAGGCATCAGTTTTTCACTTATCTGGATTGGTTTAATGTTTTGTGTGTTCGCTATTTTACGCAAACAATATATTAAATTTTCACATAAAGAACCCTTTATTACAGGGCGTGATAAAACACCACTAGATTAATTTATTGATGTTGTTATCAAGTGCTTATGAGTTTTTTGTTTTGTGGTCTTTTATCCTTGATAGTAAAAGCAAACGATTGCGTATATAATTGGAATTAACTTTTTGTCGGTAGGGGCATCAATTATGAATCAATTAGGTACTGCACTGTGTCAATCAGCAACAAAAGTGATGTTGTTAGGTGCTGGGGAGTTAGGCAAGGAAGTGGCGATTGAGTGTCAACGGTTGGGCATCGAAGTTATTGCCGTTGATCGCTATGATAATGCACCTGCAATGCATATTGCGCACCGTAGTTATACGATAAACATGCTTGATGGCGAAGCGCTGAAGCAAGTCATTTCAATTGAAAAACCCGATATTATTGTACCTGAAATTGAAGCGATTGAGACACAGGTATTAATGGAACTTGAACAGCAAGGGCAAAAAGTAGTCCCGTCTGCGAAAGCCATTGTTCTGACTATGGATAGAGAGGGGATCCGCCGATTAGCCGCAGAAGAGCTGAAGCTACCAACATCAGAATACCAATTTGTGGATAGTAAACCTGATTTTGTCACCGCGGCAACGAAAATTGGTTTTCCTTGTATTGTTAAGCCCGTGATGAGTTCATCAGGTAAGGGGCAAAGTGTGATCCGTTCTCAAGATGAATTAGATCAGGCTTGGGATTACTCACAACAAGGTGGGCGAGCAGGGCAGGGACGTGTTATTGTTGAAAAAATGGTCAATTTTGACTTTGAAATCACATTGTTAACGGTCAATGCGGTAGATGGTATTCACTTTTGTGCACCAGTGGGGCATCGACAAGAAAAAGGGGATTATCGTGAGTCTTGGCAGCCACAGTACATGAGTGAGGTTGCATTGAAAAAAGCGCAGGACGTTGCTGAGAAAATTGTTACCTCTTTGGGGGGATATGGAATATTTGGTGTTGAATTATTCGTGTGTGGTGATGATATCATTTTTAATGAAGTTTCACCTCGCCCTCATGATACGGGGATGGTGACACTTATTTCACAGAGTTTATCTGAATTCGCATTACATGTTCGGGCATTTCTTGGGTTCCCAATAGGTGTGATCCGCCAATATGGGCCGAGTGCTTCAGCCGTTATTTTACCCAATTTACACAGTCAAAATGTCGTTTTTTCAAATATTGGTATAGCGTTAGGGTCTGATACCCAATTACGATTATTTGGTAAACCTGAAATTGCAGGAACTCGCCGATTAGGTGTTGCTTTGGCGATTGCTGATTCTATTGAAAGTGCATTAGATATGGCCAAAAAAAGCGCTAATATAGTGTGCGTTTCTGGTTGATTTTGATAAGGTTATGCTCATTCACTTTAATTGAGTGAGCGCTTGTCTATTAAGATAATAACGATGATTTACTCTACTTAAAATGCCCCATCAATACTGTCGTAATAGCTGCTTGCTTCGATTATTTTAAAGTGACCACTTAACATGTTTTCAT